>CAZRWM010000005.1:13363-45876 GCA_964603885.1 uncultured bacterium | reverse complement strand
GTCCTAATGAGGAATTTCGTTGGGAACAAGGTCGAAAAGGTATGAAGGTGATGGCCCATTATCTCAATCTATTACAAAAAGTTACGTAAGCTTCTTGTGATAATATATTTTTTTATGATTTCATTTGCCTTCCTTAATGAAGTCCAACAAGAATTCCGATTAATTTTGAGTAACTATCACTTGATTCCTTGCTATTGCTTTGATTAAGTCCCTCCAACATTTGGGAGTCATCAATGAATTTGTCAAAAATTTTCTCAGAACTATTATCGGAAAATTCTACTCGAATATTTTTAATTGATTCCTCGAATAAAAACAATTTAACTTATTCTGAAGCATTCAGACGAGCTGCCAGTTTGGCATTTCAATTACGAGATTTTGGCTTGAATTCAGGTGATCGAATCGGTATCAATGCATCAAACTCTGTAGATTTAGCCTTATTATACATTGCTTGTATTCTTGCTCGAATTTGCGTTGTTCCAGTAAATCCAGAGCTCACAAAACAACAATCAGAAGAAATCTTCTCACAAGCTAAGATTCGAGCTTTGTACTGCGATGAGAGTGCAGCCTTAAAATTAAATATACATGAAAATAGGCTCGTCGAAATCGTACTCAGTAAATCCGCTATTGCAGGTTTGCAAAGACTAGATTTTGAAGCGAAATCTAGCCCAGATACCCTCATTGAAGAATTAAATAATAACGACCAACTATGCCTAATCTATACATCGGGTACTACATCATTTCCAAAAGGTGTAATCCACAAAGCAGAAAACTTATTTGGAAATGGTCAACTCTTCATAGACACATTAGGTATTAGTGAGCGTAGTCGATTTATAAATTATCTACCAATGACATATTTAGGTGGATACTATAATTTACTTCTGATACCTATGATAGCAGGCGCATCGGTAGTTTTAGAGTCTCCTTTTTCTCCAAAATTAGCAATGCGTTTTTGGGCTGTCATAGAAAGTCATAAAGTCGACGTAATTTGGTTTGTTCCCACAATAATTTCCTTCATTCTCGAGCTCGATAGAGGATTGACCGGCGTAAATTATTGTGCGAAGAATGAGCCACTTTGTTTAGTAGGCACAGCCTTTCTAGCTGAGCCACTCAAAAATAGATTTATTGAAAAATATAAAGTCAACCTGTACGAAAATTATGGTCTGTCTGAGACCCTTTTCATTAGTACTCATGGGCCTAAAATAGGTTCTAATCGCAAATCAGTAGGCTTAGTTTTTTCGAATATACAAGTAAAAACATTTTCTAATGAGGGCGAAGAATTATCATCAGGTGAAACTGGTAACCTTTGTGTAAAGACCCCTTATTTGATGCTTGGTTATGAGAATGAGGATCAAACCGACGACACTTACGGGATGCAAAAAGATTGGTTTTTAACAGGAGATTTAGGCTATATCGATCAATCAGGAGAGCTAAATATTACAGGTAGAATAAAAGACCTCATAATAAGAGGTGGCATCAATATTAGCCCTGCTTTCATCCAAAAGGTTATTTATTCTCATCCTAATGTTACGGAGGTCGCTGTCATTGGAATTCCTGACGGTCACAAAGGAGAAGATGTAACAGCCATATTAAAATCTGACAAGCAAATGAAAGATGATGAAATTATCTCAGAAGTCAAAGATCAATGCCGAAAACAACTCGCTTCGTATATGATGCCATCTAGATTCATTATCATTGACGAATTTCCTCGGACTAGCTCTGGAAAGATAATCAAACGAAAACTAGTGAGCTGGGTTATGGGAGGTATAAATCCCAAGCAAATTAAGCCAAGTCCCAGGGAGAGAACCTATTTTCAGCCCTCAAAAATCGTAGCTGATGCCGTAGAAGCAATTTCGATAAAGTACAACTGCATGGTCTACGAGATGAAGGCTGAGGGAGAGGATATCACCGTGTTATCTTTGGGTGAGGCTTATTTTGATATTCCATTAAAATCCTTTGAAGATCTTCCGTTTCCAGATATTTATCACTATTCTCACTCTCGAGGTGTTTTAGAATTAAGAAACAAATTATCAGAATACTTTGCGAAACAATACCAAGTTCATTTTGATCCTGAAAGTGAAATTTTAGTAACTGCCGGTAGTAAAATCGCTATTCATATGGCATTAATGGCTACTCTAAATCCCGGAGATGAAGTAATCATACACGAGCCCGCTTGGGTCTCCTACCCCGAACAAGTGAAACTATGCTATGGAGTACCAGTTCAAATACCCTACGATGTAGAGGTTTTTGATTTTGAAAATTTTATTACTAATCGAACCAAAGTTATTATAATCAACAACCCTAATAATCCAAAGGGCTCCCTATACTCACTAGATGAATTGGGTTATTTGTACAAACTGGCAGAAAAATATAATCTTTATATCGTGTCAGATGAGGCATATAGCGACTTTCTGCTTGAATCTGACAAATTTACATCTATTGGCAATCTGGATATCGATAAAAAACATCTTATTTTAGTAAACTCCATATCAAAAAATTATGGAATTTCAGGATGGAGATTAGGATATTTGATAACAAATCCAGAATTGACCAGCCAAATACTAAAACTTAATCAACACATGGTTACCTGTCCTCCTACCATACTTGCCCACTACATAGCCAAACACTTTGATGAATTAATCAATATTACAAAACCTCAAATCCACTCTGTGGTCCATAAACGTCAAAAATTAGCTCAGTATATGGAATCTATAAACTTGAAATTTTTGGCAGGAACCGCAACATTTTACTTTTTCGTTTCAATAGAGGGATCTTCATTGAGTAGCGAGGAATTTTGTCTCAATCTCCTTCGTTATAAAAAAATCGCAGTAGTACCGGGTATAGGCTACGGTAAGAGTTGCGATCGTTTTATTCGTGTAAGTATTGGAGCTGAATCATGGGATCGCTGTGTAAGAGCTTTAGATACTATTAAACAATATGTTGATGAAACCTAATATAAATTCTATTGATCAGATGCAGAATGGACTTCATACGCTAATAGTGGTTTGTGGAGATTTAAAACCTAACGAAAAAGGTCTCGTCGTTGTCGACTGTGATACCATCCAAATTGGAAAATTGCTCGTTGAATATGCTCATTCTTTGGATCTTGATTTGATACTGGAGGAAGTTCCCAGAACAGAAATCCACGGGATTGAACCTCCTAAATATGTCGGGAAAATGTTTCCAAAGTTTGATTTAGTTATGGGGCTTACCACAATGTCGATGGCTCATACAAACGCGAGATTATCAGCATCTCAACATGGTACTCGCTACCTAAGTTTACCAGACTATAACACTAATGTTTTGACTAGTAATGCATTACAATTCAATTTTCGTAGCCTTAGTCGACTGTGTTTTGAACTGGCTGAAAGACTCACAAATTCGACGGAATTACATCTAAGATCGACCTCGGGAAGTGACTTTCGTTGTAAATTAAATGGTCGGCGCGGAAATCCTGCGCCTGGATGGTGTTATGATCGTGGAACTTTAGCTTCTCCTCCAGATGCTGAAACCAATATCGCTCCTATCGAGCAATCTTCAGAAGGCTATTTAGTCGTTGACGGGAGTATTCCCTGTGATCAACTTGGAGTACTCAACGAACCGATCCGCTTAACAATTAAAAATGGAAAGGTAGTCGCAATCGAGGGTGGTGAAGCTAAATTACTCAATGATATTTTTGCATCGGTTGGAGACGACAAAGCAAAAGTTGTTGCGGAAATAGGTATAGGGTTAAATCCTCGTGCAGAAATACGCGGTTCAATGCTTGAAGATGAAGGCAGCGCGGGTACTGCGCATGTCGGAATTGGAGCAAATTCCACAATTGGTGGAGTAAACGGTGTCCCTTTTCACTTGGACCATATAATAAGAGAAGTTAGTATCGATTTAGATGGAGTTCCTGTGCTAATAAAAGGGAAATTAATTGACCAAATTTCTCAGCTAGCTCCAGATTTAGATCTTTGATGATACTGTCTTTTGAATTAATGGAAAGCGGGCTTCTGGTCGATTAAATTAGTAAACTAAACAACTTAAATCAACAACTAATATGCCCAAATACTCACTAATTAGAGACGTTCTGGTAATTCCTGCCAGTAATGGCAAGTGGATTGTGAGAAACACATTTACTATGAATTGCATCGGGCTTAACTCTTCAGGACTCCAATTACTACGGAATTTAGAAGATGAAGATCATCGATCCTTTGATTCAGCAGTTAAAATATGGGATATTTGGCGTTTCACTAATACTGACGGTCTCATGGCTGACCCAAGTCGTTTTATTCAAGCGGAAGATGAATGGGGCCAGGCTCAAAATGTTAGTCCTCAAGAATTCTTAAGTATTTGTGTTGAACAAAAAATCCTAATTGAAAAGAACGGTAATTATTTCGATTCATTCAAGGATAAAGTATCTTTTCTGGATAAAAAAAATATAGGAAACTTTCATCAGCAGCTAGGACAGCATTTGCTACTTAAAAAACGCCAGAATCCAGAAGAATGGTGGTTAAATCAGAAATTTGACAGTCATCGTACAGAATTAAAAAATAATCTTTATAAGGCAATTCAAGGGAGCTACTTGGAGACATACTTTGCCAAAACATTAAGCGAGGAAATGAGAGTTTTAGATGTTGGTTGCGGTACTGGATTTTACTCAAAAATGATGTCTCAGCATGTAAGCCATATTTTGGGAGTCGACCCCACGCAAAGATTCTTAGACATTGCGGAAAAAAGCTGCCCACACAATGTCGATTTCAAGAATATATCCATCGGTACTGAGGGCTGTTTTGACTCTCTTCCAGATTCAAGTTTTGACTGTATATTTATGAGTGATGCATTACTATTCTATTTTGTACCCCCGGACAAGACTAAAATTCCTAAGTTGGATATTCTTTTACGAGATATAAAAAGATTATTAAAAAAAGACGGATTATTTATTAACATGGAACCGCATTATATTTTTTGGTTAACACCATGGCTAGGTGAATTAGATAGGCCTTTTACTGTTTTAACTGAATACCTCAGAAAACAATTCAAAGTAGTACCATCACTTAGCGAATACGTACAAAGTATTACTAGAAACGGTTTTTGTGTAAGCTGGATGGACGAGCTAACACCAAATGAATCATTCAAGGAAATCGATCGGCGAGCATACTACTTTGCCCGAGAATTCCCGTTATGGCAGATTTTCGAATTTACACATACCAATCCATGGAGAACAAAAAAATAGTATGAAAAAACTTATAAATTCTGCATCTGACCAAATCGAAATAATCAAACATCTGTTACCAAAAGTACGCTCAATTGTAACTGATGACTTGGATGCATCTCTAAACTATCTAAGTGAATTTGTTGATTTTGATATTCAAGAAATTCCTAGTGGAACCGAGTGCTGGACTTGGCCAATACCCAAAAAATGGACGCTTAAACATGCGCAAGTCAAATTTAATAATGAAGTAATTCTAGATGGTGCAGAGCATCCTCTTACTGTGGCACCGTATTCTCAGTCATTTTCGGGTTTAGTCACCAAGAGTGAACTAGAAAAACACCTAAGATGGACAGACAGATATCCTGATGCTTTTGTATACGAGTTTCGATATGCCTATAACTATAAGATGAACGACTGGTGTTTGAGTATGCCATATTCAAGGGTAAAAAAATTAGAAGAGGGGGAATATTCAGTAGATATTTCAACTGAGTTAGTAGACGGTAGCCTTAAATTAGGAGAGTCATGGTTAGAGGGCCAGAACAAGGAAACTATCATTTTAGTTTCCCATCTTTGTCATCCCGGCCAAGCCAATGACGGCGTCGCTGGAGTTGTCAGTGCCTTAAGATTATTTCAAAGCCTTACCCAGAGACCCTCATTAAAATATAGCTATGTCTTATTAGCACTTCCCGAAACAATTGGTAGTGTCGCTTATCTATGGAAAAACATTGAAAAATTAAATCGATTTAAGTTTGGTATCTGTGTAGAAATGCCAGGAGTTAATAATCCACTTTGTCTAAAGGAGTCACATGTAGCTAACTCAAAAATAGATAGAGTAGCTCGTTCAGTGTTCAAACGAGAGCTACCTGATAATCATAAAATAGATGGATTTTGGAATATGTATGGTAATGATGAGTTAGTCTTTGCGGACCCTGATTTCAACGTACCGGTAATTGGTGTGCAACATTTTAATTTTCCTGAATACCATACTAGCGAAGATTCTATCGACACCGTTATACCCGAAAGACTCAATGAAACTCATCGGATTATGGAGCAGATAATAGATATAATGGAAAAGGACTATATTCCTTCGAAATTATTTAAGGGTCCTCTCTATCTGAGCCGTTATGACCTTTATGTCGATTATACAGAAAATTTTAATCTCCATGTACAAGTTAGAAAAATAATGAATAAATTTGATTCATCATCTTCTGTTTTTGACATAGCAGAGGAGCTTGAGCTAGATTTTTATGAACTTTATAACTACCTTGAGCGTTGGATTGAAGCGGGACTGTTAAAGAAAGACTTAGCCATTTGAATTGGAAATTATAAAATGGAAAAAATTATTAATATCTCAGAAATAGTCATTGAATTTATCAATAAAAAGTCTGCTGCCAATGATCTAACTGAAGATACATTACTTTTAACAAGTGGAGTCCTTGATAGCTTTAGTATGATGGAATTAATTGTCTTTCTTGAGGAAAAGTTTGATATCTCGTTTACAGAAGACGAGCTAAACCCCGAAATTTTTGCTACTGCTAAAAAAATAAGTGAATTAGTAGCCCAAAAAATATAATTCATGAAAACATATACACAAAACGATTTGAAACATGTCTTGAAGAATTTAGGACTACGAAATGGCGACATCATTTATGTTCATTCCTGTTTATTATCCCTTGGTATGTTGTCTGAAGCAAAATCTAAGGATAATCTTTGCCAGAAAGTATTCGATGTAATCCTAAGTGTGATTGGGCCAGAGGGAACACTAGTAGTGCCGGCCTTTACAACAGATACAGCTAGATATAATTTGCCGTTTGATTTAGAAAAAACGAAGTGTGATACTGGCATCTTGCCAGAATACATCAGATTATTAGATGGCTCCTTGCGGTCATTACATCCGATAAATTCAGTCGTAGCCTACGGTGCTAAATCGAAACTCATCTGTGATAATGTAGCTAGATCAAACTATGGACTAGATAGTCCGTACGATCGTATGTGTAAGTTGGGTACAAAGTGTATAAATTTAGGTATGAAATTTTTCTCGAACTCTTGGTACCACTATCTAGAATCTATCTACTGTGTGCCACACATATACAATAAACTACTCGATATAAGTGTTTACTGCCAAGGGCGTATCTGTAAAGGTCCATTTTTTGCGAGCTTGCGATATCTTGATGCAAACATTACATATGAGTTGAGTCACTTCGATCATGTTCTTTTAGAAAATGGAGATATTCGAGTTGAATCTTTAGGTGCTGGCAAAGTTTCTTGCGTCGATGTAAAAACGTATTGCAATGTTGGATTAGACCTTCTAAAACAAAATCCATATGCTTTTCTAAAGGCAACTCCTAATTTCATCAGTGGCAAATTGCCTAGAAAATAGCAATTTTTGTACCTGAATCTTTAAGAGAAGTAGTCTCTATGATTTAGAGTGAGGTAGTAAGAATTCTCTGAAACCCCGTTCACCTCATGACTACCTTCTAAAAACCCGGTAACAGAGAATCCCGACTTTTCAAAGGCAATACGTGAAGCAATATTTGACTGATAACACCCCGCTCCGATTTTATGTAGTCGAAGTTCATGAAAACCAAATTTAACTACTTCTTTAATAACCTCAGTTGCAACGCCCCTACCCCAATAAGATTGTTCTCCAATGAGAATTCCAAGCTCTCCCTGTTTTTGATCATTGTCTAAGACTTCAAGCTTTATATTTCCGATGTGTAGATCATTATTTTTATCAAAAATAGCTAAATTCAATATAGATGGATTTTGAGAGCAATCCTTTACATATCTCAAAGTCGATTCTATTGTATGCTCGTGGTATCGACACTCTAGATATCTATTGACCTCTTGATTATTTAACCAAGATATATATGTGCAGCCTACCTCATTTACGGTTAAGGGTTGCAGATAAAAACGGTCAGTAATAATGGTTTTTTGTAGTTCACTTTTCATATACATCCGCTTGTATATTTGAGTACAAACTTAGACAAATATCGGTGTTTTGACTAGTCGACATAAACTAGTTTTTCAGATGATACTCCTTTGGCAGAATACAGAACTTTTACAATATTCGACAAGAGTAATTCATACTCAGATATTCTTAGTATCTTTTTCCTACCAAAACTACCGTAAATTTCAATAGAGAGTTGAGTGTTATTATTATCATCACTATTTACGTAGATCGCCTTGATCTTTACATCAGAGGGTATTCCATACAATCTTCTAATCAAATCGTCTAACACTTTGAGGATTTCCTCCCATTCCTGCTCCAAAGTATGAGAATCTAAATCACGAATTTTTATTGTTGTTACATCCTCACCAGTCTCTATCATTGTTTTAACAACTATCCAATCTTTAGATTTGGCTTCTGGTCTATGCCACATTGGATTATATGGGCTGCAAAGTCCTAGATTATGTAACTTCGTTTGAACGCTGCGTTGTAATTTCACCAATCGTTCTGGCCATACGTGCTTCTTATTTCGTATGATGCTCGATAAATCTATAGTTTGCGTCTCCATGTGATACCGGAACCACCGAAACGACTTCCTAATGCGATCTTCGTCCAATTGGTAAGGTTCATTTATATGACAATCAAGGAGTCTGAAGTACTCAGACTCGTCCTTTGGGATTTTTCCTAGTATTTCAAAAGGAGCATACTCGTAATTGATGACACAATTAAGAGATCTGATGCCAAACAATCCATACTCTAGAGCCGTGGTGCTGATGAAAGACAGAACTAGATGACAATGTTTCATCAATTCATAATTACTTATTTTATCAGATGGAATATTAAGACTTATGTTTGACGGAAAAGTTTTCTCCATTTCTTTCATTCTTCGTAGAATTAAAGTTTCTCGGTTCTCAGAATCTATAAAACACCTTGGGTGGAGTCGAATTATTAAATGCGAGTCATGCCTTTCAGTAAAGTAATCAACTAGCGCCTCTAACCATTTAATTTGATCCTTAAATATACATTTGAAATTCCATTTACCCCATGCTATTTCCATAGCAAAAACCTCATCCAAACTACTCACTGCAGCTACAACTATTTTTTTTGAATAATCAATATTCCATTTTTTATAAAGACAAAATTGTTGTTTCACCGATGGCGATTCACCCCAAAATAAGGTTGTCCCTCTAAACAAATTTCTAAAATGAATTTTTATCAGGCTGTAGTCAATTTGTGGCTTGTCCTTTATTAAATTCCAATTCGCAATGTTTCTCTCGCGCCACCCTGCATCGAAACCCTCAGCAATTCTCGTATGCTCTATGCGCTTACCCGCTATTGGACCCGATGCCAGAGGTAAAACTTCCACTTTTCCCATGTTCCTAATTGTATTAAGGAATGTACGTGAACATGTGTATAAATCCTCCGAAAGAAAAACAACATCCAACTTCAACTTTTTACTCAAATTTTGAGCAGCCGTAATGCACATCGAACCAACGCGAAGAGATAATCGAAATGTATTATGCGTCTGCAGGTTTATGTGTTCGAGAGCTTCAATCCGTTGTCTTCTTAGACAACAGAAAATACATAATTTACCCAGATTAACACCACGAAAATTTATTTCAGTATAGTTACTCAGATCAGGGGATAACTTAATCCCAGCAACAAATTCTTCAATCTCAGCTAGTTCTACATCAGATATATAATCTTGAAAAAAGTGATAATTAAAATAAGGGTAGGCTTTTCTCAAACTAGACTCAAAGGCGACCATATGTTTGTGATGCACAGTGTTAGGAGATAACAACGGATCGATTTGAAGAGGTTCTAAACCCGGGAACAGTCGCGATTGCGGACCTGTTTGTAAAACATGCAGATCATGTTCTGTATCCCTTAGAGAACTTAAAACAGCATATTCTGGATATACATATTCTGGGATATTCCCATAGAAAGAAGCCAACAATATTTTTTTTGCACCCACTATTGCTCCTGTAAATTACTTGAAATAGTAGCATTATAGTTATCGACGTGCGAGATCGATAAAAAGAGCAAGTTAACATTCAGTAAAAAATAAATCGTGCATTAATCGCACCTCTTGAATGAAGTTTATTTGACCAAATTCCAATTCATAGGAGTGCCACGTTCAATATCCTGATTAGCCACCTTACCAATTAAAGAATTAAAAAACCTAGGCGCAAGTCCAATTCCTGGACGAATTGATCGTATGTTTTCCTTACTAAATTTTTCGCCCTTCTTAATGTTTGCTACCGCAAAAAGACTTCTACCAAAGCGCCTTGATTTATTTACAGTAGGGCTTAAATCATAACAAACTCGACCCAAAGCTAATTCGACGTTACGAACCGCATTTACCATTTCAGAAAATTCATCTACATCCAGACTAAAGTCCACATCATGACCACCAATACTCTTATCCAATATCAAATGTTTTTCGATTAGTTTTGCACCCAAGGCTACAGCCGCGGCTGGCACAGCAACACCTTTACTGTGATCTGATAAACCGATCTGGACTCCAAATGTCTCCGCCATATTACACATTGTTTTAAGATTTAATTCGGAATAAGGAGCTGGATAAGCTGAAGTGCATTTCAACAAAATAATTTGGTCATTTCCTTTAGACCGGCAAGCGGAAACAGCTCTTTTTATCTCATCTAATTTAGCTATTCCTGTCGACATAATCACTGGTTTTTGAAGAGCCGCAACTTTCTCAATAAGAGGTATGTCAACAAGTTCGAAAGAGGCAATCTTATACGCTGGAGGATCAAATTGCTGCAAAAATTCTACTGCACTAAAATCAAATGGAGATGAAAAGCAAATCAAGCCTTCCTCTCTAGCAACATCAAAAAGATCATGATGCCAATCCCAAGGGGTGTAAGCTTCTTGATATAAATCATAGTAGGTAAATCCATCCCATGCTGACCCATTTTGAATTTTAAAGCATTCTTGATTGCTATTTATTGTCATAGTATCAGGCGTATATGTTTGAAGCTTAATTGCGTCTGCTCCACATTTCTTTGCGGCTCGAATGGTTTCAATAGCAAGTTTTTTTTCACCAACATGATTACATGAAAGTTCTGCTACGATGAAAGCAGGGCTGTTATCGCCTATCACTTTATCATCAATGATTATCCCCATATGTATCTCCGGATAAATGTTATTTCGCTATCTAATTTCTCTAAGAACCTTAAATGCTTCGGCGTATTCTACGCCATTTCTCATACCCCAGTTTTGTGCTAGTATTCGAATTCCTTGTATTGACCTTGGATGAGGGTATTCACGTAATTCATTTTTATAGAAACGCATTGCTCTAATTTTACGCTCCAAGTCATTATCAGATACTTCTAGAAATAAATTTGGAGAAAATCTCAATGGATAATTCCATTCTGTTGCTGCTAAAGTTTCAAAACTCCAAACTGATTTCACAGGGAAATCGGGCAACGGTCTAGTTGCTGTCAAAACTGCTCTAGCAGTAATCTGATGATCAATATTTAAATCTGCCTCATAATGAGTCAACACCAATTCAGGTTTAATTAAAGTAATAATTTTTTCTATCAACTTCACAATATCTAATAAATCTAATTGATCAAATCTATTATCGGGCAGCTGTTCCGTGAAAACCTCTTTGACACCTAATTCATTGTTAGCCAAATGAATTGCTGACGCTAGCTCTTCTAACTCTTTTTGATCACGATTAAGATCACGTGAATTATTTCGAGAGGTGATACCTTCGCCCAGAATTAAGGTATAAATCTCGTGACCCTCTGTACACCAATTTGAGATACTTGCCCCTGCACCAAGAACTTCATCATCAGGGTGAGCAACGATAACTAATATTCTCTTACCCATAGTTTATAAAATTGCCTTTCTACCAATTCTTTAAAAAAATTAATGTGCTGAGCCAAATTCCTGTTTAAATGAACTTTTATATTAAACATTAGAATTAAGATTACATTCAATTATGAATATCGGTTTTTTTCCGATCAAAATTCTACATATAGCTGCCAGGAGAAGAGTTTGTATCGTTTCAACGATTATCTTTAAGACTTTTCATAATGTGACTAGCTACTCGCCTAGCTCCTTGACCATCTACAAGCTTAGCCGCTTTTTCCGAATATGATCGTCTTTCATTAGAAGGTTTTAGAATCAAAAGTGCTTTAACTAGTTCATCTTTAAAGTCCTTCTTTTCTTCACAATTTATAATCGGGACTATAACTCCTAAATCTGACCATCCAGCTATGTTATTTTTCTGATTCTCAGCTACCTGTACACCAACGGTAGGAACTCCCAAACGTGCTAGTTCTTGAAGCGTTTGTCCTCCTGCGGAAATTGCTAAATCAGAACGGAGCATAGTTCTCATAAGCATGCTAATGTCTGGCTGTACTATTATGTTGATATTCTCAATTGAGGTCGATATTTGGAAAGACTCTTTAAGTGAGCGACTATTCTTACCTTGAACTAAATTTACTGTTGCCTCGGGAAATAATTCAATTAAAATATTTAATGTGGTAGGGGCAAGATTTTTTAAGTCCGCGCCACCAAACATCACAAAGACTTCCTTTACATCTGATGAGATTCTTAATTTTTTTGAATCGATATCCCAAAAATTTCGTCTTAACGGTAAATACTTAATCCCTGCCAAAACCTTCGTATCTTTCTGGTATATTTCGGAGGGTACGCCAGGACATGCATTGAGTATCCAGCCATCACGTGGATACTCTATCCGGCTAAAATCATCGATAAAAAGCGCTGGTTTATTTTTGGTAATAGCTCGTATTTGATTTGTACTTACCCTGTAAGAATCTACGATGATCAGATCGCAAGTTGGGGGAATAATTAAGTTCCTCCATTGGCTTAATTTAAAGGAAAAATTTTCCATCAAACTACATACATCATCACTTGCATCCAAAATAAACTCAACTTGGCACGAAAGCTCCTGAAAAGCTTGTGCAATCGCTACGCATCGAGTCAGATGTCCGTAGCCCGCCTCCTTTCCACCCTCTGTTAAACAAATTGCCTTCATGATCAAACTAAGGTATTTATGAGAGCTGAAATGACTCTCTGTTGATCTTCGCTTGTCATTGTCGGAAAAATTGGGATGCTGAAAGATTGTTCAAAGTAACGGTCCATCATTGCTAGAGGATGTTTTTCAAGATTTAGTTTTTGATAAAAAGGTTGATAAGGAATTGGTATATAATGCAGTTGGAGTCCTATGCCCAATTCGCGCATTTTTTTGAAAAAAGAGGTCCGATCAATTTTCAATTTAGAAAAATCTGCTTGTAAAACATATAAATGATAAACACTCCGTTCGGTGTAGCTATACAACGGCCGAAATGTTTCATAATTAGCAAATTCTTGATCATATTTGTGAGCAATTTCTTGCCGTGATGCTATAAACTTAGGTAGCTTTTTCAACTGGGAAATACCCAGGGCGCATTGGAAATCCGTTAAACGATAATTGTACCCTAGATAATGCATTTCATAAGCCCAGGGATGTGGGTCGCCATTCGCGTCACAGGACCAATCACTCGAAAATTCAGTCGAATCATGAGTAATTCCCCCGGACCTCAAACAGCGAATTTTAGCGGCAAGATCTGTATCATTCGTCAAAATCGCTCCACCTTCTCCAGTGGTAATATGTTTTACAGGATGAAAAGAAAGAATAGTAAAGTCAGCAATCTTACCATCACCAACTTCAGGTGCTCCTGGACTGTGACACCCATCCTCAAGTATTTTGATACCGTAGTTTGTCTTCAGTCTCTTTAATTTATCTCTACATAATGGTAATCCTGTGAAATTTACTCCAAACAAAGCCTCAATCTGAGAATCTTTACTTAGTAACTCTTCACATTTATCGAGATCCAAATTTCCACACGAATCAATATCAACAAAAACGGGTACGGCGCCCCGATATAAAATGCTATTAGACGTTGCTACAAACGAGTTGGGAGTTGTTAGTACTTTTTTCCCCGGTGATATCAAAGTTTGAGCCGCCAGATGCAACGCAGCCGTCCCTGAACTTACTACAATGGCCTCTTTGCAACCAAAATAGTTACAGAGCTCTTCTTCGAATTGTTTAACAATTGGCCCTGTAGTTAAATAAGCAGATTGCAAAACTCCATCGATAGCTGCCAAGTCATTCTGATCCAAGTTCTGGCGTCCATACGGAATGAATTTCATATATTCTCAATCAACTTCAGAAAGTCCTCTTTAGATAACCAGTCGATATTCTCATAACTGTTATACTCGAACCCCTCTTTTACTGGTTCCCCAATTTCTCCTAGGCGACTTTCCATATAATCAACATCAACATCAGTGTAGCGAATAGATGGCTTTATAACATAATACTCGGGATACTCTAAAACCCTATGACATACGTCTGCCGGACACATCACTTCGTGCAGTTTCTCACCAGGTCTTCTTCCAATCATCACGGGTTTACCATTAGGAGACATTGCACTGATGATATCTACCATCTTCATAGAGGGGATTTTAGGTATGAATGTCTCCCCACCATACATTCTATGAAAGCATTTGAGAACAAAATTTGCACCCTGTTCGAGTGTTATCCAGAATCTTGTCATGCGAGGGTCTGTAAGAGGTAAATTCAACCTACCCTCTTTGAGTTGCTTCTTGTAAACTGATACTACAGAACCACGAGAACCTAATACATTTCCGTATCTAACTACAGAGAATCTAGTTACTTGATGACCTACCACATTATTGGCAGCCACAAATAACTTATCGGACGCTAACTTGCTGGCTCCATATAGATTAACAGGGTGAGTTGCTTTGTCAGTAGATAAAGCCATAACATACTTTACCCCAGCATCAATAGCCTCCTCTATCACATTTGACGCCCCAAGAATGTTCGTCTTTACACATTCCATCGGATTATATTCAGCCACAGGCACATGTTTAAGTGCAGCAGCATGAATTACATAATCAATTCCATTCATTGCTCTTCTTAAACGCTTAGAATCTCTAACATCCCCAATGAAAAAGCGAAGCTTGAGACGATCAGAGGTGCAAAAACTTTCAGACATCTCTAATTGCTTTAACTCATCGCGGGAATAAATTACTATTCTATTAGGCTTAAAATTATTTAAAAGTAGTTCAGTTAGTGCTTTTCCGAAGCTACCGGTGCCACCTGTTATCAGAATGTCTTTGCCATCAAACATCAAATACCTTACCTTTTGATATTACCTTGAAATGCATAACTGTTTAATCTCCAAGAACTTATGAGGGATTATATTCTAGATGATACCCATTACCCTATCTTTATCGACTCTGAAACAAATTTCATTCAATTATGAGATTACCTATGTTGTATTTGTTCAGTGCATTTAATAGATTTTCCGATTCAATATATAACTAAAATTGAAAAATTTAGGAGCTCGTATAAATGAGTGAATATGAGACTATTTTACTTCGCCCGGCTAACCCTTCTGATGAACTTGTTTTGTATAATTGGGCCAATAGTGATCTAGTCAGAAGTGTTTCTCTGTCGAACTCAAAGTTTTCATGGGAATCTCATCAAAAATGGTTCAGAAACTATTTCGATAATCCTAAAAGTAAAATATTTATCGGTCTAAATTCCAGTGAAGAACCAATTGGACAAATAAGATTCGATAAAGTTGACGATTTTAATGCTGAAGTTCACGTGTACACTAAACCTGATCTAATTGGGCAAGGAATCGGAACTAAAATTATTCGTCTGGGTACTGAAAATTATTTAGAAGACACTGCTGTAATTTTTATTCATGCATTAATACTTGAATCAAATTTTGCATCTATTAGAGCCTTCCAGAAAGCAGGTTACCAATTCAAATCTGAAGTGTGGGTTCGAAAAAGAAAATTCCTAAAACTCACGAGAAGCAAGGCTCAAAAATGAACTTGAGTAAATTGGCTTTGGGTACCGCCACGTTCGGAATGAATTATGGAACATTCAATACTTCGGGACAAGTAAAGCTTAATCAAGTGCAGAAAATTATCGAGATCGCTTCATCAAAAAATATCGATACTATTGATACTGCTATATGTTACGGGGAAAGTGAAAAAGTTTTGGGCTCAGTGGGACTTTCTGACTGGAAAATCGTATCAAAGGTACCACCCAATCAAGATGTCACTCAAACTACCCGTAAATGGTTATATTCTCAGGTAGAAAAATCATTGAAGAGGTTGAAAGTGGCCAAACTGGATGGTTTACTGCTTCACGATCCATACCAATTAGGACAGTTTGAAGGCCCTGAGATATGGTCTTGTCTTAATGCTCTGAAGGACGAAGGGCTTGTTTCAAAAATAGGATATACAATTTATGAAAGTCGTGAACTCGAAGATTTATGGGAGAAGTTTAGACCTGACATCATTCAGGCACCATTAAACTTAATTGACCGTAGACTAATTGATTCGGGATGGTTGGATAAATTGCATTACGGCGGATGTGAGATTCATGTTAGATCTATTTTTTTACAAGGGCTTCTACTGTCAGAATTTAATGACATCCCACAGTTCTTTAAATCTTGGAATCCTCTGTGGCGTAGATATAGAGAATGGTACAAGTCTGAAGGTATAACCCCATTAGAAGCATGCCTTACTTTCGCTATGTCTTTCCCTCAAATTTCAAAAATCGTAATAGGTATAGATTCATTGATACAATTTGAAGAAATTTTAGACTGTAAAGTATCAAATATGAAAAATTTTCCTAGAGATATTTCAACCGACGATAAAAATTTGCTAAACCCATCGAAATGGAGAATCTCGTGAATGTTGTTGCAATAGTTCAGGCACGAATGGGATCTACAAGACTTCCCGGCAAAGTAATGAAAAAAATCGGAGCGTCGCCCTTAATCGAACTTATTATAAGACGCCTGAAGAAGTCGCAAACAATCACTTCAATTGTTGTCGCAACTAGTCTAGCTGAGACTGACCAAGCGATTGTAGACTTCGTCTCCTCAATAGGAATTAAGGTTGTGCGTGGCAGCGAACGCGACGTACTCAAACGTTACCTAAATGCCGCACTAGAATCCGAGGCAGATATTATTGTAAGAGTTACTGCAGACTGTCCATTGATTGATCCTGTGATTGTTGACGAAGTTGTGCGCACATTCTTTAGTCAAAAAGTTTCATACGCTAGTAATGTGAATCCTAGAACATTTCCCGATGGATTGGATGTCGAGGTTTTCTCTATAGATGCACTGATAGAAGCGGATCAAGAGGCAGTCACTAGTTACGATAGAGAACATGTTACACCTTATATAAGAAATCATGGTCAGTTTGCTAAAGCATCCATAGAATACCCTGAAGATTTGTCGCATTATCGCTGGACGGTTGATCAGATTATTGACTTTGAATTAGTTCAAGCTATTTTTGAGCAATTTGCACCCAATATTCATTTCAGCTGGCAGAAAGTATTAAATTTGAGTCGCACAATGCCAGAACTCTTTAATGTTAACCAACATTTAGTTCATAAGCATTCAGACATTTCAACTATTGAAGGACAAAAGCTTTGGGAAAAAGCTAAACAATACATTGCTGGCGGTAATATGCTATTGAGTAAAAAACCCGACATGTTCTTACCTGGAAAATGGCCTGCTTATTACAGTAGAGCCGAAGGCTGTCGAGTATGGGATCTAGATGGCAACGTTTTCAAAGATCTTTCGATCATGGGAATTGGAACTAACATTTTAGGATACTCCCACCCGAAAATTAATGAGGCAGTACTTAAAGCGATTCAAAATAGTAATTGTGCCACGCTTAACTGTCCGGAAGAAGTATATTTAGCCGAAAAAATGATTGAGATCCACCCGTGGGCAGATATGGTGAGATTTGCTCGAACAGGGGGTGAGGCCAACGCCATAGCCATAAGACTTGCACGAGCCGCATCTGGTAGAGATCAGGTGGCAGTTTGTGGTTATCACGGTTGGCATGATTGGTATCTTTCAGCTAATCATAGTTCCGGCGATCAGCTTAAAAATCACTTATTACCAGGACTTAATCCAAAAGGTGTACCGCAAGGCCTCGAAAATACGATTTTTTCATTTCAGTATAATGATTTTGCTGCTCTCAAAACCTTAATCGATCGTGAAAATATTGGAGTGATAAAAATGGAGGTGTGTCGAAATAAAAAGCCTGAAAATAATTTTCTAGAGAAAGTTAGGAAGCTTGCTACGGATGAAAATATTGTCCTTATTTTCGATGAGTGCACCTCCGGGTTTCGAGAGACTATGGGCGGATTACACCTTAAATATAATGTTTCTCCAGACATGGCCATATTTGGCAAAGCTCTGGGAAATGGTCATGCCATAACTGCTGTGATTGGAATTGATAGCATAATGCAAGAAGCTAATAATACTTTTATTAGTAGTACATTTTGGACTGAAAGAAGTGGCCCTGTGGCCGCATTAGCCACTTTGAAGGAGATGGAACGAATAAAGTCCTGGGAAATCATCACTAACATCGGAAACAAGATCAAACTGAATTGGCAGAAGCTTGCTGACAAACACATCCTTGAAATTGACCAATGGGGATTACCCTCATTAGCTGGCTTTACGTTTCTCAGTTCCAATCAAATGATTTATAAAACATACATTACACAACAACTTCTTCAAAAAGGTTATCTAGGAGCTAACAGTATTTATGCCTGTATTGCTCACGATGACACTGTTCTTGAAAATTATTTTCAAGAATTGGATCTATTGTTCGGAAAGATTAAACGTTGCGAAGATGGTATCGATAGTCCTGACGATTTACTAGAGGGTGAAGTCTGTGAAAGTGGTTTTGGCCGGTTGAACTAATGGTGCTGAAGGGCCGCAATTCTATTTGTAAAACACATCACCAGTCAGCATCTTCACCGTAGTTTTCCCGGTCATTATTTGTCTGAGGTTTGTATGCCGTGAACATTTGAACGAATCATTATTCGTTAAGAGCTTTGGATTCGTGCTCATTTCCAACTAGACTCTTTAGACGAGCTAAATAACGCTCAAGAGCATGCCAGTTGAACCAGTCGCCGCGATCATCTGTTAAAACCTGTCTGTTAGAACTTTCAGAATTTCCATCTAAATCGAAAACACGATCTTTGATCGATACTGACTTACTTTTAGCATCGACCCCTTTTAGACGTCTCCACTCTACAGATTCAAATAATTCTTTCATAGATTGTGGCCGATTTTGATCTCGTATTGTCATCCAGACTCTAGCAATAGTCGGTGGACTCAACACCGGTAAATTGTTTTGATCTACACCTTCGACCCATTTATCCCACAAGTCTAATGCCTCTTGCGGATCTTCTTCCATGATTGATTCTTCAGAGTTCACTAGAGTAAGAGATTGGGCAGAGTCTTTAATCTTTAAATACCACTTGTTTCCGAAATGACGATATCCCAAAAACCCAGGTGGTAGATGCGGGATCAAATCAGCGGTAATTACAACCCTTTGGAATGGAAACTCTTTATATTTAGTAGCTCCATTTTTGTTAGTGATGCGAGGTTGTCCGAAGGTGATGACATCCGTCTCCGGATGGCCAAAACCGTCAAGATACATTCCCAAAATGATAGCTATTGCACCACCCAAAGAGTGCCCGGTTATAGTTGTTCTATAAGTTGGATTTAAGTCAAAAACGGAATCCCAAAAGACTTCTCTAGTAGCTTCATAGAAACCTTTATGGACTCTGATATCAAGCCATGCATCTTTAATTTTCCAAAATTTGAAATCAACAATCCAATTGGTGAGGTTGGCTGAACCCCGAATGACAATAGTTTGGGTTTCATTCACATCATCACGTACAACAAAAAACTTGACCTTAGTTTTCTCAGTCTCATATATCGAGGCTTTTGGAAATTTGTCTAAGATTTCTTGATCGCTCTTACCGACAAGGACGCAATAATTAGCATACTCAATAAGGCGCATTAAGGTATCTTTATCCGTTATCGGATCCACACCGTCTTCCGCGTTGCTACCAGCCGGATAAGCCTTACGGATTCCAGAATGGTCTGGTATTTGGGCATAGAAAGATTGACCTAACAGAATAGGGCCTAGGAGACATAAAATAAATAAGGGATAAATTCGCATGTACTTACATACGCCACACGAATCCTCTTTGTTTCATTGGGATAAAATTTTACAAAAAAATCGGTTAAACTTTTTTTACGCATCCAAAATTACTCCCTGATGGAGAACACGAGACTGTCGCAATTTCTGGTTATCTCATCTTTTAAGTTCTAAGTTATTACTCGAGGTTATCTGATATGAACCTTTTTGAATTTACTGCCAATTAAAACAAATATAATTTTGGCAAAGATGAAAGCTAATTCGCATATATTCCAATTTATTCCAAAACTATTGATGAATCAGAAGTGGTATTGGATCGATCTGTTTCGTGATATACCGGTGTGCAAGTACGATCTAGGAATATATGCTGTGAGGATTTGACCGGTGAATTGAACTAGTTCTCTGGTGGAAATTTGCGAGCTAATTAGCATCTCACATGACTGAGCTTGTAGTAAAGTATGAAGCTGTATCTGCTATATCGATTAACTTTCAGCAGAGACTTCCGAACATTTGGAGCAAACACTTTGTGAGAGTGTATGGGGAATGTGAGCTCTTTTCAGATAATCCTCAAGACTGTACCACTTGTCGCCACGCTCAGGTATCTGAATAGCTTTACAGACGGAGCACATTCTAACGAGTAAATCTTTTTCGCGATTCACTGCGATCGGGCCCTCTGTATTATGAGGTACTTCATCCAATATTGTAGATGTGTAACAAATGCCGAGATCACCAGCTTTTAATTCCAACTTTGCCATACGGGCTACGTCTGGGCCGTCACAACGATACTCAAATTCGCACTTTTCACCATCCATAGCTTTCCGATGCAATTCCCGATACATGTCCCTGACAGTTTCGTTGGCAATGAAATCAAACAAATTTTTCCCAACCATATTATAGTCAGCCATGGATTGCGGATCGTCGACTCCGCCCTTATCAACAAACATCTGCCAGTCACCACCGATATCGAGAATAGTTCCCTCTTCATCGACCGTATAGAAAATTGTTTGATTTCCGATGTTCATTTTCGAATCCCCACGTTTAATTCTAACCTGATCTTAGTATCGCACGTCAAGTGAGGACATGTAGCTATAGATACCAATATGGACCGAGCGGTCTTAAATTTTTAAGGGAACCAAACTGTTGAGCAAACTAAAAATTATCTCAGAGCAAAACATTTCAATGCCTAGTAGATCGTCACCTACATATGCAAGGCTCTTTTCTCAACGTCTAAGGCAGCTTCTTTAATCGCTTCGCTTAATGTTGGATGTGCATGGCAAGTGCGAGCGATATCCTCACTACTGGCATGGAATTCCATTGCCGTGACTACCTCTCCTATCATTTCACTCACTCTAGGACCGATCATATGCACACCGAGGACTTTATCAGACTCAGCATCTGCTACCACCTTTACAAAACCCCTTATTTCATTGAGGGCTCTTGCTCTCCCAGTTGCTGCGAACGGAAACTTTCCCGTCTTTGTTTTTATTTTCCTCTGTTTACACTGCTCTTCAGTTAATCCCACGCATGCGACTTCAGGGTGAGTGTAAACTACACCAGGTACCAGGTTATAATCGACGTGGGCTGCCATACCCTGCATTCGTTCTACGCAAGCTACTCCATCCTCTTCAGCCTTATGAGCTAACATCGGGCCTGGAATCAAATCTCCTATGGCATAAACTCCGTCGATATTAGTCTTGTAGTTCGTATCTACCTTCACGAAACCACGCTCATCGATTTGTACTCCAATCTCATCGAGTCCAAGTCCCTCTGAAAAAGGTTTTCTACCAACACTCACGAGCACCACGTCACTATCTAAATCGACAGTACCTTTTTTACCGCTCGCTTTGATCTTCAAATGATTATCATCCAAATATTCTACTGATTCAACTTTGGTATTCAGGTGAAAATTAAACCCTTCCTTTTTCAAAATCGACTGCATTTGTCGCGATATATCCTTGTCGTTGAAAGGCAGAATTCTATCCATAAATTCGACAACCGTTACTTCCGCCCCCAATCTTCGCCAAACACTGCCAAGTTCTAGACCAATGACACCTCCACCGATAACTACAAGATGCTTAGGCACTTCTGGTAGGGCAATTGCCCCGGTAGATGATACAATTCTCTTTTCATCGATAGGAAAACTGGGGATATCTACAGGCACGGAACCCGTAGCTAAGAGTACTTTCTGAGTTTTTAGGGTTTGCTTCTTGCCATCACTCCCTGCAACCTCTATTTCGTTTGCAGAAATTAATTTTCCATACCCCTCGAATCTGTCCACTTTATTTTTGTTAAAAAGACCGACTATTCCCTGCGTTAAACCCTCCACAACATTTAACTTGCGTTGCATCATTTTTTCCAGATCAAGCTTAGCTTTGACCTCAATTCCATGTTCGTGAAATTCATGATTTGCTTGGTAATATAACTCGGAAGAATCCAGTAAAGTCTTACTCGGGATACAGCCCCAATTTAAGCACGTACCCCCTAGTGTTGACTGTTTCTCAATACATGCCACCTTCATACCTAGTTGAGCCGCTCGGATTGCAGCCACATAACCACCAGGACCGGCTCCAATAACTATAAGATCATATTGGGACATAATAACTCCTACGCTAGTTCAAGTAACATTCTGGAAGGCTCTTCGATGCAGTTCTTAATTGCCACAAGAAATTGCACTGCTTCTGAACCATCAATTACCCTGTGGTCATAAGACAATGCTAGATACATAACTGGTCGAACCACAACATCATCACCAACTGCAATTGGTCGTTTCACTATGTTATGCATACCCATTATTGCTGTTTGAGGTGCATTCAAAATCGGAGTGGAAAGCATGGAACCGTAAACACCACCATTACTAATTGTAAAGGTACCGCCGCTCATGTCATCAATTCCTAATTTTCCCTCTCTCGCCTTCCCTGCTAGGCGTATAATTTCTAGTTCAATCTGAGATAAACTCATCTTATCCGCATCTCTAACCACCGGCACCACGAGTCCTCGATCAGTTCCTACGGCGATGCCAATATCGTTGTAATTTCGATAAATTAATTCATCTCCTCTGAGTTCCGAATTAACCACTGGAAATTTTTGTAAAGCGATCACGGCTGCTTTGGTAAACAGCGACATAAATCCTAAATTGACTCCATACTTCGTCTTAAAATCCTCTTTGTAACGTTTACGAAGTTCCATGATGTTACTCATGTCAACTTCATTGAATGTAGTCAAAATCGCAGCCGTGTTTTGAACCTCTTTAAGCCTATCAGCTATTTTTCGCCTTATTCTAGTCATTTTAACTGGATTTTCTTGCCTTGAAGCATCTAGTGCAGGGACTATTACCGGGGGCGTTTCAGACTTCGTAGATTTTAATTCAGCACTCTTTTTTGGATTTACATTACTTGCCATGGAAACGCCGCTTAAATGATTCAACACATCACCTTTGGTAACGCGTCCATCTTTGCCACTGGAAGAAACTTGAGTGACATCTAAATTATTTTCTTCCACTAGTCGCGTAACTGCTGGACCATGACCCTCTGCCACACTGACTTTTGCAGCTGCATCATCTGCAACTGTAGTTGATGACGAAGTCTCATCAACAGGTTCAGCTTTTAGAGGTTTCACTCCACCTTCCTCAATAACAGCCAGGACTGCGCCAACTTCAACAACCGAACCCTCTTCGACTTGGATTCGCAGAGTACCTGCACATTCAGCACTAATTTCAAGTGAAGCTTTATCGGTTTCCACCTCACAGATTACCTCATCTTTTTCAACAAATTCTCCGTCCTCTTTCATCCATGAAGCAACCTCTGCTTCGGTGATCGATTCTCCGGGACTTGGTAAATATATTTCATAAGGCATTATGTCTCCTATTGTGCATTATCAAAAGCGTCAGCAATGAGCCTGGCTTGACCTTCTTTGTGTACATGCGCAAATCCTGAGGATGGACTTGCACCTTCGTCACGGCCTACGTAAGTAGGTATCAATTTTGAATCTTCAATCAATTCTCGAAACCGTGGTTCCACATAATTCCAGGCTCCCATATTTTTACGTTCCTCCTGAACCCATTTGCAACTATTCAAATCGGGATAGGACTGAATAATTTTCATAATAGTTTTGTAAGGAAATGGATACAACTGCTCCAGTCGAATAAGTTCTACATTATCGATTGAATTCTGCTCTCTGTACTCGAGCAGCTCGTAAAATAATTTACCACTACAAAAAATCAACCGATTAACCTTACTCGTTGGTAATTGAGAATCACCTATACCAACTATTACCTTGAGAAAAACTTTATCTGCGCCAAAGTCTTCACGAGCTGAAACACAGCGACGCAATCGGAGCAAAACCTTTGGAGTCATCAAAACAAGGGGCCTACGATCCTTTTTCATCACCTGACGGCGTAAAACATGAAAATAATTTGCCGGGGTAGTCGTATTGCACACCCTTAGGTTATAGCTTGCGCAAAGCTGTAGATAACGTTCTAGTCGAGCGGAACTGTGTTCAGGACCTTGACCTTCATAACCATGAGGTAAAAGCATTACGAGACCATTCTGAGTTTGCCATTTACTTTCCCCAGATGCGATAAACACATCCATCATTGCTTGAGCTCCATTAGCAAAGTCACCAAATTGAGCTTCCCACATAACTAGAGTATCTGGGTTTCCTAATGCAAAACCATATTCGAATCCGAGCACGGCTAGTTCACTTAACATACTATTAAAAGCACATATTTCTTGTTGATTAACTGAAATATGGTTTAGTGGAATATACTCAGAACCATCTTTATCGCTATATAGAACTAGATTTCTTTGTGAAAAAGTGCCTCTGCGAGAGTCTTGGCCAGACAAGCGAACGCGTTTTTTTTCCAAAAGT
Organism: uncultured bacterium; assembly: GCA_964603885.1. Classification (GTDB taxonomy): domain Bacteria; phylum Muiribacteriota; class UBA6191; order UBA6191; family UBA6191; genus JAYZAC01. Next base: position 20,809 of record CAZRWM010000005.1, on the reverse strand, counting down.
AGGCTACCAAAACATAATGCTTCTGCCAGCGCCCAATCTATTTTATCAGCTCCCCAAGCAGCACCACGTGTAGTGGTAAATTTGATCATTTTTTTATTGAAACTAATCGTCTCAGGTAGTTGTGAAATACTACCGACAACTTTATCAAGAACTTCCAGAGGAACTCCTGTTTTACGCTTCTGCAGATCTTCTTCCCAAACTTGATCCCAACCGGGTTCAAGGTTACGATCAATACACTGTATCTTGCCAGTCTGAACGCTTTGATGCTGCTGGTCCAGGTGACTTTTAACACTTGACTCGATTGAATCCAACACTGACCGTTCGAGCAATTGGTTAGCTAACAATTTTTCCCGATATATTTTTGACACGCGAGGATGCTTTTTAATTTTTTGATACATTAGAGGCTGAGTAAACGAGGGTTCGTCACCTTCATTATGCCCGTACCTGCGGTAGCCTAGTAAATGAACGCAAACGTCTTTATGAAAATTTTGCCTGTATCTACAGGCCATTCGCATAGCACGAACAACTGCATCAGGATCATCGGCATTCGCATGAAATACCGGACAATCAGCCATTTTGAAAAGATCGGTTGAGTATCTTGTTGATCTACTTTGTGGTGGGTCAGCCGTGAAACCGACTTGATTATCCGCTACAATGTGGACTATTCCACCCACAGCGTATCCACGCATTTGTGATAGTTGAAGGGTCTCCATATTGATCCCTTGACCAGCGAATGAAGCATCCCCATGAATTAAGACTGGAATCACTTGCCGCTTTTCGAAATCTTTTATAACCTTTTGCCGGGAGTAAACCTTTCCCTGAATGACCGGATTCACCAATTCTAAGTGAGACGGATTGGGATTCATGACCATAGAAATTTTATGTCCATTAAATGTCTCGATCTCGTTGTAGTAACCCAAATGATACTTTACATCACCGTCGCCTTTGGACAAGGTCGCACCCATTCCTTCGAATTCTGCCATAACCTGCTCATGTGGTTTACCTAAAACATTTGTCAATACATTCAGACGACCACGATGAGCCATTCCCAAAATCACTTCTTTGGCACCCAGTGACGCCAATTCATCCAATGCTGCGTGCAACATTGGCACCATGGAGTCTAAACCCTCTAGGCTAAATCTCTTCTGGCCAACGTATTTACGGTGTAAAAAACTTTCAAAGGCATCAGCAGAATATAAATGCTTAAATATCCAGCCTCTTTGCTTTTGATCGAGACTATCATTTGCCGCATCAATTTCAACTTCCTTTTGGAGCCAACGGTACTCATCTACGTCCTTGACAATTCCCACGTATTCAACCGCCAGTGAGGAGCAGTAAGCTGCGTCACATTGATCGACAATCTCTTGCAAGCTTTTTCGATCAGAGCCGGGCAAATTGCCAGTATGAAATTCTTGACTTAAATGTGACTCATTCAAACCATGCTCAGCCATGCTAAGAAAGCGGGATGGTACCGGATCATCCAGAGGATTAATTCGAGCTTGTAAATGGCCGTATTTTCGATAGGCACTAATCAACTCATAAACCCTTTCTTGTGTGTCGCCCTCACTAGATTGCGTACCCTCTACAAATGAATGTTCCATGTCATATAGAAACTCTTGTGGCACTGTCCGACTTACTGCGCCACTTTTGACATCTACATTGATAGTTGTACGCGCCATATCAAATCCAGTGAAAAAATGTCTTAAGCTATCATCAACGCTATTTGGGTCCTGTTTATAATTTTCATACATTTCCTCAAAATACTGAAGATTTGCTCGCTGAAAAAAACTTTCTGAACTCATCATTCTCCCCTATTTCAGCCCAATTTCGGCCAGTCGTTGATTCAAAAATTCGTCGGCGGTAATATCAGGATAAAGTGCTGGCTTGTCTGCTGAATAACAACTTTCCAGGCAGGACAGAACAGCATCAGGCCTCGGATGAACAAAATAAGGCATACTGTATCGTTTACTTCGATTCTGATCTGGATTTACAACTCTGTGCGTAGTTGCTGGAATTACTTCATTGGTTATTCTCGCTAGCATATCGCCGCTATCCACAACAAGATAACCAGACTGTCCATGAATCTGCATCCATGTGCCATCATGTCTTAAAAGTTCTAGACCAGGAGCGGTACTTTCACACAAAATAGTGATTAGGTTTATATCCTCATGCGCTGCAGCTCTAATGGCAGCGGGATGCGCATCTTCAGAAATCTCAGGGTAATGGATCGTTCTCAATATCGAATTACCATCAATGACTAAGTAATCAAAGTAGGTTTCCTCTTCTCCTAGATATATGGCTAAGGCTCTCAATAGATGAATTGCCAATTGATCAAGTTGCGTCATTAGATTGAGAGCAGATGTTTTATATTCGGGAACTTCATCAATCCAGATATTGGGATGGTAAATCTTATGCAAATCATGACCTTCGGCGACTTCGCGACCCACATGCCAGAACTCTTTTAAATCTGGTTGATCACTATCTTTTGCATGTTCTTTACCAAAAGAAGTAAAGCCTCGTTGACCCATGTAACCAGGAATTTCATATTTATTTTTGACACTCGTTTGCAGGTCAAAAAATTGCTTCATATGAGCATAATTTTTTTCAATAAGTCCTTGATCTACCCCATGTTCACCAATTGCGAAAAAACCAAATTCGCGCAGACTTTCTCCCAACTCTCGTATGAATTTGTTACGAGCCTTCGAATCATTGGATAGAAAGTCGCTAAGTTTCAAAATCGCTATATTTCTTTCTTGGCTCATTGACAACTATTCCTTTCTATCGATCCGGTAATTGCATTCAATTTTATAGCATTCGGCCGCCCTACAGTGACACATCTTCGTGTAAAGTTGTACCAAGTCTTTAATAAAGAATAAAACATCACACGAAAAATTAGCGGAAGGGACACTCGAACCATGGGCCTAAGGCTTGGAGTATAGCAAAATCCGAAGTGAGAGAAAACTTACTTATCTTGCAACTCTCTACCAAAATGCTCCGTGTAACCAAAGCAGTCCTAATTTCTGTCGTTTTTGACACAGTAGTGCAATAAAAGAGTACCTCGAGAATTGAGTTGATTCGCACTTATGAGGCGTAATTCAATACCCAAATTTTGCGCACTACTGGATATCAAATGAAGTCCTGTCCCAAAAATTAATGGTTCAACGGTTAGATAAATTTCATCTACCCACCCGCGACTTAAAAAATATCGGTATATTTGAGGACCCCCTAAAATCGCTACCGATTTTTTGGGAAAATTAAAATTAGCAGTAATCCAAGCTGGCATGTCTACCAGTTCAGGGTTCATGTAACTAAGGATTGGGCCAAGCTCCTTCCTTTTGGACACGCGCGTCGCTGGAGGTAAAGTTCTGGTGAAAATCAAACAGTTGCGTTTACCTAATGTGGCCTCAGCTAATTCATATGATTTACGCCCCATTATGCATAGGTCGCATTGATCCAGAAATTCCCTAAGAAAAGCCTTATCCTCATTAGAGGCCCAATCAATTGGGTCGATCGCTTTTCTTGCGATGATGCCATCTAGACTGCTTACAGCCAGAAGACTAACCTTAATTCCCGGTAAAAAAATCATTCCCAGAATTCTAATCCTTTAAGTGAACTTTTTCATCCTGAATCTCGCTTTGATATACTCATAGTACCAGGAAGGCACTAAGCCTAGTTCATTCAGGAGTCTTGTGAAAGCTTTTTACTCAAAGAATATCTTCATTGATAGTGAATTTAAGGCCGGCTATTTAATTGTGAATCAGGGCCGAATTGAAGCCCTGTTGCCTAAGCTACCGGTAAGCTTTAGCGGACAAGTTAAGAATTATGAAGCTTATACAATCTTACCGGGTTTCATCGATTGTCATGTTCATGTTAATGAACCAGGACGAACAGAGTGGGAAGGTTTTGAAACGGCTACTCAATCAGCCAGTTTTGGTGGTATTACAACCCTTGTGGATATGCCTCTGAACTGCTCTCCAGTAACTATCAGTGAGGATGCTCTTCTCGTTAAGTTAGAAGCTTTACGAGGAAAAATATATGTTGACTGCGCCTATTGGGGTGGAGTTACTCCCGGTTCTATTACTGGACTATCCGATTTACTAGACGCTGGCGTGATGGGTGTCAAAAGTTTCATGATTCACTCGGGATTAGACGAATTTCCACATGTGGGCGTGCAACATATCAGGGAAGCGATGCCTTATTTAAAAAAAGCGGGGCTACCCTATCTGGTTCATGCCGAATTAGATAGTGGTGAAGCATCACATATAAAAGTCACCAATCGCTACCAGGATTTTTTAAACAGTCGTCCACATAGTTTCGAAACCAACGCAATCAAACATTTAATTCAATTAGCAGAGGAAACTGGTTGCCGAGTACATATCGTTCATTTATCTTCGGCCGAAGCGTTACCCATGATAAGAGAGGCTAGACAATCCAGAGTACCCATAAGCGTTGAAACTTGTCCACATTATTTGTGCTTGGAAGCGGAATCGATCGATGACGGACAAACGGTCTTCAAGTGCTGTCCGCCAATTCGCGAACGTGATAATCGGCTTAAATTATGGGAGGGATTGCGACAGGGGTACATTGACATGATTGTATCTGATCATTCACCATGTACACCAGATCTAAAATTACTCGAAGAGGGCGATCTCAACAATGCTTGGGGAGGAATTTCCTCCCTACAGTTTTCCGTGTCTTTGATGTTCACAGAGGCCAAAAAGCACGGTTTTGATCTAGGGGATATTGTTCGTTGGATGAGTGAAAATCCGGCGCGATTTTTGGGTCTAGATCATCGTAAAGGTTTTTTTAAGCCGGGTGCAGATGCAGATATTGTAATTTTCGATCCTAACGAGAAATACACGATTGAATCTTCAATGATTCTGCATAGAAACAAGCAAACTCCCTACGAACGATTTGAAGTTGAAGGAAAAGTTCAGGCCACCTACCTACGAGGAGAAAGGGTCTACATGAAAAATGAACCCTTTAAAGTACCCAATGGTAAAAGTATTTTAAGGATGAAATTATGACCACAAAAACGTCCAATTATGATGATCGATTTGCTCAGAAATGGATTGATCTGGCACAAGCCAGACTAGGCGGAGAGGTAGTCTACGCTACTGATGATTTTTTTGCAGAAAAAGAAAATTTGATTCAGCCAGGACGCGGTATATTCATTGAAGACAAATATACCGAAAACGGAAAATGGATGGACGGATGGGAATCTAGACGCAAGAGAGTCGAAGGTCATGACTACGCAGTCTTAAAACTCGGATTGAGCGGAATCATAAAAGCCTTAGACATCGATACTAACCACTTTCTCGGTAATCACCCCCCAAGTGCTTCTGTAGACGCTTGTTGCCTGCCAGCTGGCCAGGATCCTGACTTTCACGATGATTCTTGTTGGACTGAAATCTTAGTAAGATCCGAATTACAGCCAGGTAGTCAGAATTTTTTTGAGATCAGTGACGAGCATCGATGGACACACTTACGATTACATATTTACCCCGATGGAGGTGTAGCACGATTCAAGGTGCATGGAATTGTTCAACCAGATTGGTCCGCTGTTCCGACGGAAGAAATCATAGACTTTTTAGCAGTCCAAAATGGCGGAATGGCAATTGTTTGTAACGATATGTTCTTCAGTGCTAAAGAGAACCTGATAATGCCTGGTCGAGGAATTAATATGGGAGATGGTTGGGAAACACGCAGGCGTAGAGAATCCGGTAATGACTGGATCATTCTAGGTTTAGGACATCCATGTATTGGAGAATCTGTGATCATAGATACCGCACATTTTAAGGGGAACTATCCAGATCGATTTGATCTTTGGGGTGCAAACTTATCCCAAACAAGCAGCGAAGATCTTGAATTATTTGATTCATGGGAACCAATAATTCCTCAGACTAAATTGGAGGCAGACAGTATCTTAGAGCTATCCAATTTGATGAGTACTGGCCCATTCACCCATCTCAAAATGAATATTTATCCCGATGGGGGAGTCAGTCGGTTACGCTTTTTCGGAAGGAAAAGCAGTTGAATCTCGATGAACTTAATCAACTATCTACTAAACTCGCCTACGAGGAATTTTACAAATGTTGTGCTTGCCATAGACTTTGTAATGAACTCTGTGTCAGGAGGCCCTTTCATGATATCGATCATTTAATTTCGATAGCAGAATCACTGTGGCAAGGTTACGGTGAGGCCGAATTTCTGGAAGCTTTCAAAGGTCATTCAAAAATTGGTGATCTTGAAAGTCTGAAGAAAAAGTACTCTAATACTCTTCAGTGGTCGCAACAAGAGCAGTCTGGCATGCGGACTGTAGACGAGACAACTCTTTTGAAGCTAATGAATTTAAACAAAACTTATGAAGACAAGTTTGGTTTCATATTTATCGTTTGCGCTACAGGTAAAAGTGCTCAGGAAATGCTTACTATACTCAAATCGAGAATCAACAACCATAGATCTCTAGAACTAAAAATTGCTGCTGAGGAACAAGCCAAAATTACCAAAATAAGATTGGAGAAACTACTATGAGTATTACAACTCACGTACTCGATACCTCAATAGGAAAGCCAGGTCGAGGAATACGTACTAGATTGGAAAGAATGGTCTCCAGTGGTTCAGGTCACCATCAAGAAGTCTGGGAGTCAATTTCAGAAGGAATCACGAATGAAGATGGGCGTATACCGGGCTTTGTCCCAGAAAACATTAAATTAGTAACAGGAACCTATCGAATTACCTTTTCCACTAACGACTACTTTAAATTAATAGAAAAAGACTGTTTTTACCCATATGCCAGCGTAGTCTTTGATATCAACGATTCCGAATCTCACTACCATGTACCGTTATTAATAAGTGGTTTCGGGTTCTCAACCTACCGAGGAAGCTAATTATGACCAGTACTTTTCAAAAATATGATGTGAACGCTATCATTTCAAAACTAGACGCAGCCAACGACCAATTCGTCGGTATTTATCCTGGCGAAAGTTCCTTCCGCCAACCAGTACACACGGTTTATGGAGGAGCTAATCTCTTCAAATATAATACCGCTGAGAAATTCGGTAAATTATCTCAAAAATCACTGGCTCAATATGCTCCCAACTTTATCATTTTGGCACATGCATTGCAGATGCCGGGTCATGAAACGCTTCCAGTAACTGAATCAGAAATATCGCGTCTCATAAAATCTATTGATGAGTGTGGAGTGGATCCTAGTAATAAATCTTTATGGTTACCTTACACTGTCTATCGCCAGGTTAAACAAAAGCTTGAATCGGAAGCATTAGAGGATTTTCGTATTGATTTTGAAGATGGGTTTGGAAACCGACCGGACGAGGAAGAAGATTCTGTTGCAATTAAAGCTGCCGAGGAGCTCGCTCTGGGAATGCAGGAAGGAGCCCTTCCACCTTTTATTGGAATTCGAATCAAACCATTCAATCGGGAAGC
>CAZRWM010000005.1:0-13263 GCA_964603885.1 uncultured bacterium | reverse complement strand
AGCCCAGTCTGTGATTTTGCCAGACATGTAATGAAAGTAGCATTAATGGGAACCGGAATTTTTATTTCTGACGGAGCAACAAACGTAATGCCCGTCGGTCCCCACCGTGCGGGCGTCGGAGAATCATTAAATCCAGTACAGATTCAGGAAAATGTAGAAACAGTTCACAAAGCCTGGAAACTTGATTACGATCACATAATGCACTCTCTAAGACATGGCTTCTATCAGGGCTGGGATCTCCATCCAGCTCAACTGCCAATTCGATACGCTGCATGCTATACCTTTTTTCTAGAATCTTATCTAGAATCTGCTACTCGTCTGAGAAATTTTGTAGAAAAAGCCGCTCAAGCTACTCTGAGTGGCGATGTATTCGATGATGCTGCCACCGGACAGGGTTTGCTAAATTATTTCTTAAGAGCTCTCAACTGTGGAGCGATTTCAGCCACAGAACTAGAATTAACATCGCTAAGTCTTTCCGAAATTCAATCCCGATCATTTCTTAAAATTTTAGAAGGTAGAGCCAAACTGTAATTATGAAATTAGAAAGTTTTAAACCAACGCCACGCATATTAATGGGACCAGGTCCGAGTGATGTACATCCCAGAATTTTAGAAGCATTATCGCGTCCTACAGTCGGACATCTTGACCCTCAATTTCAAGAATTAATGTCCGAATTGATGTCGATGCTGAGAAAGGTCTTTCGGACCGACAACAAACTTACATTTCCTGTCTCCGCTCCAGGTTCGGCAGGCATGGAAACGTGCTTCGTTAATTTAGTAGAGTCAGGTGACAAAGTTATTGTCTGTCAAAATGGCGTTTTCGGTGGCAGAATGAGAGAAAATGTTGAACGATGTGGCGGACATCCAATTATTGTTGATTGCACTTGGGGCAGAGCGGTAGACCCTGATAAAGTCGAGTCGGCCCTCAAGCAAAATAGAGACGCTAAAATCGTTGCTTTTGTGCACGCTGAAACATCTACAGGTGCATTAAGCGATGCAAAAGTCCTGACTGAGCTTGCCCATCAATACAATTGTCTATCAATTGTTGATACAGTTACAAGTTTGTCGGGTAGCAAATTACTTGTTGATGGCTGGGAGTTAGACGCAGTCTACTCAGGAACTCAAAAATGTCTTTCCTGCGTGCCTGGCATCTCGCCGGTAACTATCTCGGAACTTGCTCAGCAAAAAATTAAGCGACGCAAACAAAAAGTGCAAAGCTGGTTTCTTGATCTGGGGTTAGTGATGGCTTACTGGGAGGAGAATAGCAAAAGAACATACCATCACACTGCACCTGTTAACGCTATGTACGCTCTACATGAATCTTTACTACTAGTCTTAGAGGAGGGTTTGGAAAATTGCTGGAATCGACACCTCAAACTTCATCATGACCTCGTTACTGGACTGCAAGCTATCGGACTTGAAATGTATGTACCGCCCAATGAGAGGGTTCCGCAATTAAATACTGTAATTGTTCCTGACGATATTGATGAGTCATTTGTAAGATCCTATCTCTTAAAGGAGTATAATCTAGAGATAGGAGCGGGTCTAGGACCTTTGGCGGGGAAAGTATGGCGCATTGGTCTGATGGGATATTCCTGTAATCGCAAGAATATAGCTCTCTGTTTGCATGCATTAAACGAAGCCATTGAGATAAATCGAGGCTGAGGGGGATTAATTGGAAGTCGCACTGGAAGCCTTTCGAATCTTTTTTCGATGGGCACATGTTCTTTTCGGAATTTTATGGATTGGTAATTCTTTTTTCTTTAATTGGATGATCAATAATTTTGAAAAGCCCGATACTCCCAAGGAAGGCGTCGAGGGTGAACTCTGGATGCTTCATGGAGGAGGTTTTTTTCAGGTAGAGAAAAAGACTTTAGATCCACGCTGGATCCCAAAAGTACTTCACTGGTTTAAGTACGAATCATATTTTACTTGGTTGACAGGATTCATCTTATTAACCCTCGTTTATTATCTTAGCGGGGGTATGTATCTTCTCAAGGATGGTAGTTCACTATTACCCTACCAGGCTAGCTTAATTGGGCTATCCTCTCTGGTAATTGGCTGGGTCGTTTACGACTTATTGTGGAGATCTCCGTTGGCTAAAAATGAACTACTTTGCTCGCTAGTTACTTTTCTATTTTTATGTCTAGAGGCTTTTGTGCTGTGCCAGCTTTTCGTAGGACGTGGAGCTTATATTCACATGGGAGCAATTCTTGGTACTATGATGGCCGCTAACGTCTTCATTCATATCATCCCGAATCAAAAAATAATGCTCAGAGAGGTGGAAGCTGGTATTCCACACGATCCAGAACTTGCTATCCGTGCCAAATATAGATCTCGACATAATAATTATTTCACATTCCCCGTAATTTTCATAATGCTAAGTTCACACTTCCCTGGTACCTATGGCGTTGAAAACAATTGGTTAATCTTGATAACAGTGTTTGTTGCTGGGGGGCTAATTAAACACTTTTTGAATATCAAAAAAGATTTCAAATTTTGGCTACCCGCCTCACTATTAACTCTGATATCAGCTGTCATTTTTATTCTCACAATCGTAGCACCTCCTGCTCCACAAACAACGAGCTGGATGATAATCAAAGAGTGGTCACAAGTTTTTGGCCGTTTTGCTCATGTAATGGTAGCTATTTTGTGGATTGGTAATTCCATGTTCTTTACTTGGCTAACTTTGAGTTTTCGCCCTCAAAAAATACCTGAGGATGGTGTGGACGGCGAAGTCTGGATGCTTCATGGAGGAGGATTTTTTCATGTAAAAAAACGTCCACTTGAGTCTCGCTTCGTGCCGAAAACACTGCATTGGTTTAAGTGGGAATCATACACAACTTGGTTTACCGGAATGTTCTTGATGGTTGTGGTTTATTATTCATCCGACGCCTTGCTTCTAATTGCACCAGATAGCTCTGTTTCATCACTATTTGTAATCCACCTGGGAGTTCTCTCACTCGCCCTTGGTTGGATTATTTATGATTTACTTTGGAGAACTGAATTAAGACATACCCCTGAGTTGGGAATCGCATTATCACTAATTTTATTATCGCTTTTTTCGCTCGTATACCTACATTATTTTTCTACACGAGGTGCTTACATTCACATCGGAGCATTAATGGGTACAATCATGGCTGCTAATGTATTCTTTCATATTATTCCTGGCCAGAAAAAAATGATAGCAGCGGTTGAAAGAGGCGAAGTCCCCAACCCAGAGTGGAGCAAGCATGCCAAGACGAGATCTATGCATAACCACTACATGACATTTGCAGTCTTATTTTTTATGCTAAGTAGCCACTTCCCTACAGTCCATGGTCACCCGCTGACAGCAGTTTGGATTATCGTTATTTTGATTGTTACAGTTCTCATAAAATATATTCTAAATTTTGAACTCCCTTGGATGGAGCTCTTCAAAGTTGGCTTAGTTGCTCCGTTAGTCGGTTTGTACGCGAGCGTTCACTTTTTTATCAGAGATGATTCTGGTCGTCCAGGATTGATACCCGGACTTAGTGCTGGCGATAAAGCCGCCCTAGGGGTATTAGGCTCCACAACTTTTATTGCTCTTGTGGCATTAAGTGGAATATTAAAAAATGATCATCATTTCAATTCACGGACACCACTACTTATATCTAATCAAGGAATAAGCTCCTCAAAAGCTTTTGAAATTGTTCAAGCACGATGCACCACTTGTCACAGTCGCCAACCCATGGACTCAAGTTTTCCGGCTCCAGCTGGAGTATATTTCGATACCCCACAAGATATGCAAAAATTTGCACTGAGAATTTACGCCAGGTCTGTTGCCAGCAAAGCAATGCCATTGGCTAATAAAACGGGAATGCTTGATGAAGAGCGAGAAATTCTAGGGAAGTGGATCACGGAAGGTGCTAAGTTGGATACAGATAATTAAGCTATGTACAGACCTGTAATCCAATGCATTCTAGCTGCCGGTGAAAGCCGTCGGATGGGCTCAGTTAAAGCCTTAATCGATTTTCAGAATAAATCTTTGCTGCAACATCACATTGACGGATTCGATGGGATCTCAATTACTGTTCTGGGCTGTCATAAAGAAAAAATACTTGAGAGCGTCAGTATTAACAACAAAGTTTACAACGATCGTTGGCGGGATGGTCAATTTAGTTCTATACAAAAAGTACTAATGGAGGTACCCAGGGGATTTGATGCTTTCATTCTTCCGGTTGATCATTTTCCTATCCAATCTACGACATATCGCGAACTGATGAATTCACGAAATGACACATTTTCTGTGGTACAGCCAAGTCGAAATGGAGTAAATGGGCATCCGGTTCTACTTAGCCAAGAATTTATACAAGAAATTAGAGGATGTGATCCGACGATTAGTAGATTAGATCATTTAATACATAATATTCCTATGAAAGCAAAAATATTAAAAGATATTAATGATTTTGCTTGTTTTAAGGATCTGAATTCACCTTCATGCATGAATGAAGGCTCCCACTTTTAGTAATGTCTCGACTCTCATTTAATAAACTGATTAAAAACTTTTATATCATTCTAATCGCAATTGTACTGGTAGCGATAAGCTTTACCATAATCAGTAGCTTTAAGGTGCGACTAAAACAAGCTAAATTAAAGTCAGAACAAAGCAACCTAAAACACATTGAAAGCTTAATTCATGAAGTGAAAAAGCAATATGAGATAACAGTGACCGAACTAGAACTATCTGACAAACATCTTCACCTTAATGAAAAGAATACTAGAGGGAAAAAAATTCAACAAAATCTCTACTCTCTGTTGCTAGAGTTACTTAATAAATTAACAATTGATAAGTCGGGTTTCCCCGATCAAATTTCTTTGGATAATTCTAACTCTTTAACTACCTATGAGCAGCTCGACCAAATTGTAAGATTAGTTCAGCTCCACAATCAGAGTATAAACCATGAGTTGAACAGAAAGTTTCTACATAAAAATGAGTTTCAAAGATTAATTCGGCGGCTAGAACACAACAAAACTAACAAATATCAAACGCCTTTAAGGCTTAATATTTATCAGATTAATGAATTTCAACACAAAAAATTAGTCAAAAGATTTCATAAACTATCTAATGAAAAAGGTTGGAATGTATCATTTAAGGGTAATTACGCGGACAGATCGATAACTCTTAACCGAGCCGATGCTAATTATTTAGACAAACTAGATGGTACTCTAGATGGCGAATACCAACTAAGTACAAAATTGAGGAGTAGTTCTCTTTTAACTATTTACGTTGAGCGCATGACATGGAGCCTTCCTAATAGCAAGGATGAGAGGGAACAAACACTTTTAAACAAGGATTTTAAGAGTAGAAATGACATAGATCAAAGGGTAATTGATCAAATTGAAGTGGAAACTCCAATGATTCTCATCGCTTCTTACTTACTTTCTAAGCAAACGTTTTTTGGCGAAAGCTCCCATCCTTTTTTCGGCGGTGCTGAATTATTTGTAAAGCAATTGAGGAATTATGAAAAAGGTATAGATACAAATCAGCTAATGTTTCACACCGCTACGTTTCCTCCCAACATAAATATATTCAACACGCAGTCAGATACTGTCTATATTTTTCCAAGAAATGCAATTGTACTTATGTTTGATAAACGCTGGCTGATACGTTCGATAGCTTCAAATTTACTTGAGAGCCAACAATTGAAAAACGTGATCTTTGAATTTGACAACAAACAAATAAATAAAAACTTCTATAAATTAAAAGCTAATGGCGAAGCCATGGCATTCAATAAAAAAGAGGTCAAATACTTCCTAAAACAGCAAAATAAAGTGTCTTGGAATAAAGGAACTCCACTGCATAGTAAAGAGCTAGTAAATAACGAAAATTGTGTTTTCACATCCAAAGTAGTTCGTCTGGGGCCTAAGCTTAATTTTAGAATTCACTTATGGCAACCATTAAATAAATTTAACAAAACTCTGTATTTAGATTATGGATTAGTATCATTAGCTTTATTATTAATTATATGGTTGAGCAATATTATTCGAATCGATTGGAGTAGATTACGCAACGATATGCAAGCTTGCATTAACCTAATTGTTTCAGGTATCGGAACAATCAAATCAGAACCCAGAAATGAGCTACAGTTGCTAGCTCAGTCAATCGGGCTATTCAATCGGCAAATTAAAATGCGTAAAGAATTTACACTACTAAAGCGACGTATCTTACATGTCATAAATATGCCAAGACTTGAACCAAATCAATATCTCGAGGAACTGCAGTATGCTTGCCGTGATACTTCCGAGAGATTTAACTTTAATCTCATGTCTCAAGATCAAAGTGATCCGTATACTTTAAAAATCAAAATTGGGAATAGCTGGCAACAAGATCTAAAAATGTCAGAACCAATTCTTCAATTCAAGTTTAAAGGACCGTTAAGAGATTTAGAGATTGACCAATTAAATCATGACCTACAGATCTTAATACAACGCGCTGAGATACAAAGTCACCTCAGAAAAGCTGATCAGTTAGGCGCAGATCTCGAATTAAGTAAGAAGTTACAAAAAGTACTCGACCCTGTTATGGAAGATAATGAATCTTTACCAGAACCGATCGAGATCGAGTCCATTTTAGTCCGCACAAATCAAATGCAATTTGACGCAATGGATAAGATTGTCAATGACAATATGATCAGTATCTATCATATCGATCTAAATGACAGAGGTCTGAGCTCAGCCCTTTTATCTACTAGTTTCAAATCGAGTCTTCACAGCTTACTACAACTTGAAATTAGTCCAGCGGATACTTTATTAGAATTTAACAAGATGATCTTAGACCAGGAAATCACAAATCTCTTTGTTAGTTGTGCAATTTTACAAATAGACCTGAACAATCAGACTTTAAATTTCTCCTCTGCAGGACATGCTGGCCTCTGGCAAAAAGTAAATAACGACTACCAGTGCTTGCACCGAGAAGGTATTCCTCTTGGTATAAAATCAAACCCTAACATTGAAACATGGTCCAAACCGGTAGAAAAAGGAGATTACTGCATATTTAATAATAGTGTTCACTTCTCACAAAAACTACCTGAGCAAAACATTTATAACCAAGAGAAAGATTTAAAGACAATAGCTCACGACATCAGTGCAAGTGCTAAAAACAATAATCTAGATTTCGACTTTTGTGCATGGTTGATTCGAATTCTATGAAGAGGTCGATTCTAAAAGAAATCCTATTTGGTATCACATTACTTTTTGTAATCAGTACCTTTTTAATTACTTGGCTGGCAAACAATTATAGAGATAGCATGCTAGATATCGAAATCGATAATTTCTTCGTATCATCCTCTATAAAATTTAGTGAAAATGAAGCGAAGTTTGAACAACGATTAAAACAAATTAAGAGGTTTATTTCCAAGCGATTACGCCAGCAAGTTCCCAAGCTTTCTAAAAAAATACACAAAGCATTAAGTTCCAAAAAAAGAGTATCCAGCAAAGTCGAGAGAATCTCGACTTTCTTTATTCATAAACGACTATTAGAAGCTCGCAAAAAATACCCTTACCTTAGCGATCAAAAGTTACTGTCACTTCAATATAACGACCTTCATAAGTTCTGGAATATTTACAATGGTATATATCTTAACCAAACCAAAATAGACGAACATGTTAAGGCCTATAGTAGTAATTCAATTCAAGGTCAGTATTCGCTTGCCAGCATGCTTACCAGTGTCTACACAAAACGTATCATGGGTAATAAAAATGTGGATTATTTCTACGACTCTATAAAATCTATGCATGGAATGCAGTTTGATCCTTCAAAACCAGACTTCCAAATTATAGAGATACTTGGAACAAGTAGACAATTCCTGATTCTAGGCCTAGAGATGGATAAGAGGATGAAATCTGAATTGATAACTCATAAGAAAATAGTATCAACTAACCATCATAAGATTTACATAGGATTTCTTACCTGCAAATTAAACTTAATGCCAGTTTATGAAAAGCTACCAAACGTATCCATCAGTTTAACAAAAAGTCTAAAAAAATTTACAAAGTTTGAAACACTCAATGCTGCTAATAAACCCATAGGCAATTCCGTAAAATTAGAACAGTTTAATCAACTTCTAGACACATCAGAAGGATCACTAAGACTGAGAGCCTTCGATTCTGAAAATCGACAATTTTACATCAACGTAATTAAAGAATCGCGATACAACAAATACCACCACATATTTATCTATGAAGCACATGCACGCTATGCGCTCTATCAACAAGAACTAAAACATTACTTTATTTTCTACCTTTTAATTGTGGTCTCCGTTGTTGTAATTGCTATTGGAATAGCAAGAGCACTAGCTAGCCCATTAACGCAGCTTAATGAGCTTGTTCAGGTAGCTTCTCAAGATTTAAAGACTGATTCCTTAAATAAATTAAATCCAATATTTATGGAAATATTTGTTTTAAAGAGCGTCTTTATTAGCCAAATAGATAATTTAAGAGATGAATTTCTTATGTCAGCAAAATTAGTGGACTTTCAAGAGTTTCTTTTGGAGCGACCAGAAATCAATGAGGCTAAAAATCAATTAATGAAAATCTTTAATGAGTTTGGCGAAGATGAGATCAAAGAAAAAATAAGTCAAATCTTAGATAATAATAAGTCTACTGATCTCCAAATAGATAACGAGTTTTATGCGGAGTGGTGCCGCTATGAAGATAGTATAGCTTTAGAACGTGATTATCGGCTTGCTACCCAACAAAAGAAGGAGTTCCGACTAGCTCAAGATATTCAGCAGCAATTACTCCCCATCGATAACTCCCTAAATAAAAATGTTCATTGCTTCTATTTAGCAGCAAGGTACCTCGGTGGTGATTTTTACGACCTACTGGAGATAGATTCTAAAATCTATTTTTTAATAGCCGATGTTTCTGGAAAAGGTTTGCCTTCAGCAATATTTGGGGCTGCTGCAAAGTTTTTCCTCAGCGTACAATTAAATGCCAGGAAGACCTTGGAGCATGCTATGCAAAGTACAAATTACTATCTATGCGGACTTCAACAGCAAGGCTTCTTTTGCACACTATTTTTAGCATCCTGGAATCAAAAATCCAGGACTTTAAGCTATTGCTCAGCTGGGCATAATAAAATGTACTTATTAAGCCCAACAATTCAGGAACTAAATGCCAAAGGTTTACCACTTGGGTTTTTAGATATGGCTAATTATAAGATGGGACAAATTAAGGATGTACCTCGTGATTCGCTATTAGTACTGTATACCGACGGTGTTACGGAAGCCGAAAATGAGAGTGAAGAACTTTTTGATAACCCAAGACTAGAAAAGTTACTTTTAGAGTATTCAACGCAATCGCCCTCAAAAATTTCAGATGCACTCATAAAGTCACTAAGTGATTTCACAAAGGATGCCGAGCAAAGTGATGACATTACTTATGTACTAGCTCGACTGTAACTTTTTGAGTCCCACATAAAAAGAAGAGTAATATGCAAAATTCATTAGCATCTCAACAAGATAATATTCCAGGTTTCAACTTTGTCTTAGAACTCTATACGAAACTCAAGGATTATCCAATTTTACAAGAATTATTTACGCTCATTCTGATCCTCCTCTTTGCTTGGATTTCCTATTACGTATTAAAACATTATATTGTTCGTCTTCTGAATGGACTTTTAAGACGTTTTCAGCATCCTTGGCTGGAAGCTCTTATCGAAAATCATCCCGTAGCTCATATAGCAAATCTCGCTCCCTTAATTATTCTCTATTATTACACTAGCCTCATAAATAACGGTTTGGCAGAGATATTTAGAAATTTCTGTCAGGTAGGAATGCTATGGGTCGGAATGATTATTCTAGACGATCTTTTAGACACTGCTGAAAGTATTTATGAACAATATTCAATAAGTCGTTCCCGGCCAATTAAAGGATATGTCCAAGTGGCTAAAATCGTGCTTTACTCCCTACTTATTATTTCCTCTGCAGCCGTTATTCTCGGAAAATCTCCGCTTTACTTCTTAAGTGGTTTGGGAGCAATCACCGCTATTTTACTGTTAGTGTTCAAGGATACTATTCTCAGCCTGGTAGCCTCAATTCAAATTGCCACCAATGGAATGATTAGAATGGGAGATTGGATAAGTATGCCGAGTTTTCAAGCTGATGGTGATATCATTGACATTGCTTTACATCACGTAACGGTCCAGAATTGGGATAAAACTCTAACTACGATACCCACTCATAAATTTCTTGATACCCCATTCAAAAATTGGAAAGGGATGTCAGAATCTGGAGGACGCAGAATTTGTCGTTCCATATACATAGATCTTAACTCTGTGAAACTAGCCGATGAAAGCCTGCTAACAAAATTAAGCCAAATCTCATTGATAAGTAACTATATTAAAGATCGTCAATCTGAAATAGACACTTTCAACGAAAAAAATAAGATCGAGCGAAATTCAAAAATTAATGGTAGAAGTCAAACAAATCTGGGCATTTTTAGGCAATACCTTAATAACTACTTAAATAATCACCCAAATATCGCAGGCGATATGACCAAATTAGTTCGTCAGCAAGCTCCTACTGAAAGCGGGGTTCCTATTCAACTATACATTTTTACCAACACTACCGTTTGGGGGGATTACGAGGCAATTCAATCTGATATCTTTGATCATATATTTTCCACAATTCATGAGTTTGAGCTTCGATTATTTCAAAACCCTACTGGTAATGACGTTAGAGAACTGAAGTCACTTGTAATTTAAATAAGCTGCTCTGGACTGCATATTTCTCCATTAAGAATTATATTACCCTCGCAGTTTTTCAGTTGAACTCCACTTACATCAGTGTCCGAAAAGTCAGTATGATCAAAATAAACCTCATGAAAACTAACTTCACTTAAATTGCAATCGTTGAAACTGACATTAGCTAAGCTAACATCTTTAAATTTCGTAGATTTCAAATTTGAATTATCAAAACTAGCTCCATTAAAATCCACATCTTCAAATTCGCAAGCGCTCAAATCGGCGTTAATGAGTTTAGATGACTTCAAATTACCGTTTTTTATGATTAAACCCGATGCAGAAGTATTATCAAAATTACTGTGTTCAAGATCTACATCATCAAATATGCATCCTACTAATTCAGAGGACTTAAAATCACAACCTCTCAGGTCTGCATCTTTTAGTAGTACGTCATTCAAGGAGGAGCCGATGAACCTCGCTTGCTGACAAACAAAACCATTACAGCGAATCTCAACAATCACAGTATTACTAAAATCTAAATCTTGTTGACTCAAACGCAGTTCAAAGTCACTTTGCATTAGACCACTTTCTGAAGCGTCTTTGTGATCCTGGATTGATTTTTCTGTAGTTTCTGTATTTCGTGTAAGTGCTCTATCTCGATCACTACGATCTCTCCAATTACCACCTCCACGTCGTATTCGACCCTTTCCAAATCCTCCACTTGTCATAAACAACCTCCCAATTGTCCATTATTTTATGACGTCAGATCATTTCCTGCCAAGCTGCTCTGAGTTAAACTGTTGGTATGTTTCAAAAACTGGATCTTGAGCAAGTCAATTTTCAATCGACAAAGAGATTGAAATATCGAAGCTATAACTCACCATCGAGCGAACAGCTTGAGGCGTGGTGGCTGCGCATTGATCTTCTCAAAAAAAATATTGGCTTCAAATTAATTGGACAAAAACAAATGCTAGATAGCCTTTTAATGGGACTAATTACAGGAGGTCACGTTCTATTGGAAGGGCCTCCTGGTGTTGGTAAAACTACTGCCCTCAGGGCTTTGTGTAATTTAATTCACTGTAAGTTTGCTATCATTAATAAATGTCACGATTTTATTGGTACTAATTTAGTTGTAATCAATGAGCTAGATCGATGTGATGATTCATTTAGAAAAGTGCTTTTGGGCGCGATGCAAGAAAAGGAAGTGGTAATAGCTAATGAGCATTTCTACCTGGATCTCCCGTTTGTTGTTTTCTGCACGATTAACCCTGGTGAGGATGGACGTATTCCCCTCTTAAAACCTGAACTAGACCGTTTCATGCTATATCATCGAGTAGGCCACCCTAGCCCTTCCGAAGAACTCGAGATTTTATCTAAAAATTTAGGGCAAAAAGAAGCATTTTCTGAGCCTACTGAACCTATATTTGATGTAAAAGATCTTTTAGAAATTCAGCGTCTCGTACTTAGCTTAGAATTTAATGATTCCTTAAAAGAACGCATGGTGAAAGCAATGAGTTGGATTCGCCAAGAGCAAAGGTCTAATACAAGATGGTCTGGATTTTCCACCCGCGGTACACTGAATTGGGCTCGCGCCGCTTGTGCGAATGCATTTCTTGAAAAACGAACTGGTGTTGAGTTATCTGATTTAAGTAAAGTTCTTCCATTTGTTTTTAGTCACCTTTTACCGCATGAATATCAAACGAGCGAATCCACTGAAAAGTACATTGGCTCTATGCAAAAAATAGTCTACTCATGAAACTAAAAAATATATCTAGAACACTGCTGTATGCGGTATTAGTTATTATTTCTGGATTGATCTTACTAATTTACTGGTTAGACTATAATCCATTGAAAATTGATTCTATTAAATTCGGGCCTATTCAAATTGAATCATTGAATTTAAGTGTATCTAAGGGTTTTGAATCTGAAAGACTTAGAATCACATTGGGCGATTTAGATATTGCAATATCCCAAGTCTCAGTTAGTTGGCAAAAGTGGTGGTTCCTCTTAGGGAATATTGATTCCGTGATTTGCAATGAAGTTAAATTTAATATGCCAGAATCGAGTCATAACAATCTAAAAAAAAATAACGACAAGCAGTCTTTAATGGGGCTTAACTTAACCAAAAGACTGAATATACAATCGATTAAAATTATTAAATTAAGAAGTATTGATTCCACATTCGAGGCCGATTCCATAGAGGCAAGTCTTAGTGGTTCTCAGCTACAAATTAATGGCTCTAAATTTAAAATGCGTTCAAATGAAAAAGTTTTACTTCATGCACCCAAATTTAGAGGTAAGTTTCATTTTCCAACTAATCGACTGATTTTAGAAAAGTTCGAGTTGCATAATGATCAAATAGGAAATTTATCGATTAAAGATTTAAATCTTCCTATTAGCATGAAACCTGGAGTTACAATTACTTGCAGAGAACTATATTTGAATAAAATTGATCAAACCCTTACTGATTTCCAATTAGATTGGAAAAATAATAAATCCTATCAATCTCGATTTAAACTTCTAAAAGTTGGTGAACTTGAGGTATTCAATTTAATT
>CAZRWM010000004.1:0-48261 GCA_964603885.1 uncultured bacterium | reverse complement strand
ATTAAAAGCTGGCTGAGTCAGGATTGATGTATTAAATGATATTGCCAAATTTTATACCTGTTTTAATGTAGAAATAATTACGCTTATCTACATTAACGACAGGCCAAATTTAGGCTTTGATATGGTGATTTTTATGCTTTTACAATTCAGTTTATATTATTAGAATTTTGTAAGTTTCTGAGCGAAATCCTTCACTCAGAAACTACATTAATCAGTGTATTTAGAATTAGATTGAAATTTTTCCAAATGAAAAATCAATGTGGAATAGAATTGTGCTGATTTTAGCAGCAGCTTTTGCAGTAATAGCTAGGCCTAAAGATAATAGTAATAAATCTGTAATATTCATATCTTCCCCCCTTCTAGGTTAGTGAATACTAACCAATTTGTAAAATCTGTCAACCCTTTGCAGCTTTTGACGTATTTTCAAACTGCTACAAATAGCCTCCCTTAAGGGTTTAGAGCTTAAATTTTTATCTGATTTGGCACCTAGAATTTTATATAAAATAAACCCGGTAACCTACAGATGGAGATTACCGGGCTAATAACCGAGAATTAAGACATTCTCTATACGGAAGCTATTTTAATGTTATTTTATATAACTGAAAACATGAATGAGATCTTTGTCATAAGCTGGCACGAAGATTTCAACACCACCGTCACCATCGATATCAGCAATTGCAGACTGACCAACAGTACAACCGGTGTCGATAAGAATTTCTTCTGTGTATTCCCAGTTGTTAGACTCCTCACTTTTTGGCTTTAACAGGTGTGCTTTCTGAGAACCGTCGCCATTAACAAGAATCCATGGCTTTGTTGGATTGTTTGAATCTGCTACGAACGCCTCGGCTTTGCCAGGTGACGCACTACCAATTCCGCCCTGTACCGTCTTGATACCCTCCAGAATTGTGTGTCTTGTGAAATCGATCCCTGAATCTGTATTTACTGTGTACACAAATACAGCGGCTTTCTCATCAGCTTCGTGATTTGTTACGAGAATTTCCGCTTTACCGTCTTGATCAAGATCCTTAATCTCAAGATCAAATGCTGCGCCCACTGAATCATCAATAACGCTATATTCCCACTCACCATCTACCATCTTTAGCATAGAAAGACGCTTGTTAAAAAATTCTGTAGAGATGATTTCCGCTTCGCCGTCTTCATCAAAATCATACAATTGAAAATGTACGTCTGGTCCGCTGACGATTTTTTCTGATAACCACTCATAACGATTATTTTTGTTCTGGTACAAATAAAGTAGCTCACCTTCTCCTTTACCCCATGACAATTTTGCTCTGGCAGTAATAAAACCGTTTTTATAGGGTCTAGTTCTGTGGTACCACCATCCCTTATCCTTTGGAGAAATACGAGTCAATGCGGTCCTGAAAAACGGTACGTTCACCTGAAGGTCTACTCCGAACCATGATCTAAAGCGAGATAAAATATCGTTGTTAAGAAGGAAAACTCCACCGTTAGTTTTACCTGGCACTAAAAAGCCTGATGATACGGTGCCAGCCCATTTGGATCTATCTTCACCAAAAAAACGGACTTCATTCGGCCATTTGACCTTGCTATCGTCGATCAATGTTTTGAACTGCGCGCCTTGAAGATTTTCTAAATTACTCTTTAGTCCTTTTAACACGGAAACTTTTCCCTTATGGAATACTCCGAATTGAGTCACTATGAGTTTGTCATCATGAATACTGAGAAAAGCTGGGCGCGTAATCTTAAGAGCACCAATCTTTTTAAGTGTACCAGCCTGCACTGGAATCGAAAGTAGTAATAAAATACTTAGTAGCCTTTTCATGTTTCTCCTTTATGTCAGATGCAATTGAAAAGCTCGGGCGAATTGAGCAACTGGCAGTTATAACATATGAACGAAGAGGCTTGCCTTACTTGTTCGGGATGTTCTTAATGTTTCACTTTCCAGTAGAACAAGCCGAATTTCTTGAACGCAGGCCATCAACCTATCAGGTAATTGTTAGTTGGCAATATCTTTTTAGTATGAATCTAATTTGGAGACAATATGAAACAGATTGTGTTTTTAACCATCATCCTTTTTGGTCAGATATCTTTGAGAGCCTCGGAGGGAGTTTTCTTTACTAATGTAAACAGTCCGGTATATAACACCCGTGAAAATATACGCAATGCTCTAATGGTAGTGGCAGATTTAGGCCTGAAGGTTGTTTATCCATGTGTTTGGAATAAAAATTATGCTTTTTGGAAAAGTAAAACAGTACAAAATACATTGGGAACCCAGTCAATCAGTGCATATGGCTCTAGAGATATTTTACAAGAATTTATTGACGAGGCCGAACCATTAGGTCTAAAAGTTGTGCCTTGGTTTGAATATGGTCTGAAAGTAGTGCTGAAGGAAGGTAAATCTGTCAATTCAAGTCGATGGACAAGTGGTGGAAGAACTTTTTCATCCAAATCGTGGCTCACTAAACGTAAAGACGGAACCGTAACCATGCCATTTAAATGGGGGGTTCAAAAAGGCTTCCTAAATCCCAATAACCCTGAGGTTATTAATTTTTTAACTTCAATGATGGATGAACTTGCTTCATACAAAGTAGACGGAGTTTTGATAGATGATCATTTTAGTATGAAACCAGGATTTGGTTATGACAAGCATTCCAATGATCGCTCTGAGGCTTTGAGAAAAAACGGCTTTTATCCATCCAGAAAAAAATTAATGACTAATAGTATTACTGATTTGCTGATTCTGATGGCGAGCACAGTGAAAGCTGCTGATAAAAGATTCATTTTATCTCCTGCGGGAGATATGAATTTCAGTAAAGGAAGATGGAGTCAAGACTGGTATAGTGTTGTGCGATCAGGGTTAGTGGACGAACTACTTATGCAAGTCTATCGATATAATATCAGAGGTTTCAAACAATTAGTGAACGACCGAAATTTCAAGAATTCAAGAAGATATTGTGACCTTGGCGTGGTAATTTTGTCCGGACTTAAAAATAATTCAAGGATGGATGCAAAACTTATCTCCTTACAAACTCAGGCTGCTAGGTCAAAAGATTTGACTCCGAATTACTTTTATTATGATAGTTTACTCAGTCCTGCTATCGGCAAGGAAACCAAAGCCCAGAGAGTCTCTACAATAAGTTCATTGCTTAAAACACATCAAGAGAATAACGTCTCACCAGAGGTTATTGCGACACCTAGTTCCCAAATTAACTTCGATGATTTACTGTAGACTATTGATGTTCTTCAAAAACATTTCAAATTTTAGGAACACCTGATTGCATCCTTACGTAGTCTACAAGGACTCATTATACTAAAAGTATAGGAGGGAATTATGAAGGCAATATATAGAACTTTAATTTTCACATTGGCGTTAAGTTTTTCTTACGCATTTAATTTCACTAGTGAGGATTTTGATGAAACGTCTTCACAAATTATTCATGACAGTATCGCAACAAGCTCTGTAACGACTGAGGCCGTTGAAGATCTGCAAGAAAATTTATCCAACAATTCCTCCATCGAAGTAGTGGCACCTCCTGAGGTACCTGAAGAACCACAATTTGACCTATTTGCTGAGTCAGAAAATTTCGAAGAGGAAGTACAGAAGTCAGATAAAACTGGAATTGATGTGGAGAGCTTAGCTGCACAAATTTATTGGGTGCATAGTTTTAAGGTGATGGAGCTAAATAACCCTAAGTGGAGTTTTTCAAATAATGCGCACATACACCCTCAAAGTGTTGCCTCGGTCATTAAACTCCCAGTTGTTAACGTGGCATTAAAAGCAATAAAGGATGGAAGTATCGATCCTCTGAAACAGTTGAAGGTAATTGCTAATAATATTCAAAGCTACGATGGTGAACCGGTAGGTCAATCATACAGTGTTACCAAAGCAATACATGCTACTCTTTATCGATCATCAAACACCTGTCCTAATCTTTTGGCCCGGGAATTGGGCGGCTTATCTGCCACCAGAACCAAATTACATGAGCTGGGTTACAGTAGTACCGGTTATAATTATCTATCAGCAAAGAAAAGAACCGAGACCCCGGTGTTTAAGATTGGCTCTACAGCTGATGATTTAGCTGACTCGGTTTATGACTTCTACCATAAATACCGACATGCTCAGAACATCAATCGGCGTGACTCTGCATGGCATGCTTTTACCAAGACAAAATATAAAATTAATGTTCAAGGGGCGGTAAATAGCGGCGGTAAAATCGGAACGAATTCGATTTCGTCGACATATGCAGGTATTTATAAGATTGATGGCGTAGATTATATAATCGTGACTTTGATTGACCGACGCTCTTTTAATCAAAAATATAAGGGTCGAATAAATGCTGAAAAAGGTGATAAAGCCCTTGAAGAAGCAAATACTTTAATCGTTAAAGCAATACAATCCAGAAGTAGCAGTGAATTTACTTGGGATAATTAAAAATGAGATTGCTAATATTTATGCTTACCGTAAGTTTAGTCTTTGGGCAAGATGACGATAATGCTATCCGTGATTTAACTACAACAATTGTAGGTCTTGATCAGAGTGGTATAGAGCAATTAAACAACTCACTAGATCAGAAAAATGCCGGAGTATTATTAACTGGTGTTGATGAATCTTCAAATTCTACAAATACTCTAAATGAGACCTCAAATACAACAGAGAAGTCGCAGAACACTGATTCAGTGAAAACGGATCCAAACTCAGTCACAGAGACAACATCAGCTTCTACCACATTATCAACATCAAATAGCTTAGCAGTCACTAGCTCAGAGTCAGTTACTAGTACCAATTCTACATCAACATCCTCACAAAGTACTGAAGATTCAATTTGCTTGGTTCCCTACATACCATGGAGCGAAGGCTTATTCTTTTTAGCCGAATACAAAGGCGAAGACACGCGCATTGCCGAAATAATGAAAACATGGTCTGAGCCAATCGATTTCTATTATCAACACGGTATTGGTACTTTGCCCACTGAACTTAATCAACAATTAATTGAACTTGGTGTTGAGGTGGTTTACGATAAATCTCAAGAGGATTTACTGTATGATTTAGAATCAGGTCAATGCGCTTCCTCAGACAAACAAGATTCTCTTGATATCGGTACGGGTGCTGATCAGGAAGAGTCTGAAGATACTTCCCAAGAGGGAGTAAATTTGGATGAGTCCGATCAGTCAGCAAATCCTGTGGCAGAATCAGAAGAGATTCCTATACTAATAAATATTTAATTATCCTATCAGACTGTTTTCAAATCAGTCTCGCTATCAATTTCACACGGTAAGGTTATGCTTTAACATCACTGATATGTAATTTGACAAGCGAGAGCAACTATATCTAAACCTAGAATCTTATCTGGATATGATGCTGAGTCTGATTTTCATTAAAGTTAAACATCAACAGACGTACTAAAGATACGCCTTGAATATTATGCAAAAAAAATACCCCGCGGAGTGCGGGGGGAAAACAATTTAGCGTTTATTTAGAAGCATCTCCCGTTTCCAGAATTTGGCCAAAAGTTACCAAAAAAGTTGTGTCCTTGACCCCGAGTTACATCTCCACTATGTACTTCCATGTAAGGTTTCTGGCTCTCGCCATTGAAATCAGTTCTACATTTAATAAAGCGTGCGGCTTCTTGCTGCAGTCGAAGATTTTGCAGATTAGTATCGACCTGCTTAATGTACTCTGCGCTAAGATCTGACGCTTTGGCAGCGCTATGCAAATCTGTGATGGATTTCCAGGCCCAAGGATTTTCAAAAGTGGGCTCGTATTCGCCCTCTGAATTAACACATTGACTGACACTTTTACAGTTATAGCTGCCAGATTCAATTCTATTATAGATACTTTGCATTACATCGACCTGACCTTGTGGCTTTGACACTCCGGCCTCTCTCGCTGCGATAGCGGCCGCTGTCCAACGATCTCTGTTTGACTGTGTAGATAATTCGGGGAATTTAGCTGCACCAACTTTGTCTGCAAATGAATCTACTTTAGATTTTGTGATCAGCTCTTCCTTGACTACCAAATCGTTGAATAAATCTTTAGCTTTTTCAAAAGCTACTACATTCGATACAAAAGTTATAAAAATAATTCCTATACATTTGTGCATAACATTCTCCTTCAAGCTTTAATTACATTAAAGCTTAAGAACTAGTTATCTTATGCTTACATTTTCTAACCAATGTTTACAAAGTTTCGGATGTCTCAATTTCTTAAACATTCAAAACTTTTAGAATGAATATCAACAACCTTAATCACTTTAATTGTAGCACTTTAAGCTTAAGTTATTATCGAAAAAGTTACAGAGATGAGGTAAGTATGTTAAAAGTTTTATTTTTATTATTTGTTGGTATCAATTCGGCTATGGATTTTTTCGGTGGTTTTGAGGGCATACAAGAGGCCCAAAGTTCACTGGAGTCCAGAGTGAACGATAGAATCCAGTTTGCTGTGATGGAAAATGATCGACAAGCGTATTTTAGCGCTCTTGCTAGTCTAAGAGCGGCTGTAAATGAAACCAATTTTAAATCTGCCAAGGCGCGCTATTTTTTGGCTCGACAATACCAAATGATGAATTCTAATGGCCTCAAATCAGATAGTAAGCAAAGTTTTTACTCTAGTATGAGAACTCATTTTCAACAAGCAGCTAAACTTGGCGATACTAATTTACATGACTTACCCTCTAATAAAGTTTATGCGCAAAAATCAAAATTAATCATAGATCGACTGAATGCTACTCGTTAGTCAAAATTATATTTTCATAGTAGATGAATGAACAAACTTATTAGATTCAGTTTTAGTGTTAGATTTGTCTTGTGTCTGACTGAATAAGGAGATAATAGTAAATTCTTTGAAACTCCTGAGACCAATAAGATAAGCAGACCTCAAAATCAAGTTTTAAACGATTCTAAACTGGTACGAAGCCCTGAAAAGTAAAAATGGTTTAAGTATTTGGTGTCTCGCTCATTACTAATTACCGACAAAAATGATTTAAGAATAAATGACGTTATGCTATTTGAGTAGGTGGGAAATTTACTGAACATCTCAAACATAGGTGTTTCAGGATAGTCATTCTTACTCTGAAAGTCTTATAGTCTTATATAATCAAATTGGTGTTGTTTTGCAGTAATGTACTGCGTGAAATCTTGATGGGTGAAATGTTTGGTATCTTAGTCACGGTCATTTTTATAGTTTTACACTCTTGTCTCGGAGTATCTGGAACTCTGGCTGCAGGCTTTAGCTCCAGTGAAGATACTGAGCTACTCTCTTATGGTCGCGATGAACTCACTTTTGGAGGAATAGAAAATATAGCCAACATAACGCTTTCTAGTAAAAGTCGCTATTCAACAGTAGACGAGTATAGAAAAGTAGTTAAACAATTACTGTCAGGGCCAAAATCCAGGGAATTATACAGCCTACGGGGTAATTGTTTGGACCACTCTGCAGCGCTACTCGAAAAACTTAGGGCTCAAGGTTTTGATAACATCGATCTGGCTCAGACAAGTGATAATGGTGAGGCGATATACATGCAATTGAATGACGGTTCGACTGAACGAGCTTACAAAACTCACTTTTTCCTTGTGGATCGTTCAAATGGGCCTGGTGCAGAAATAATTATTGACCCTACCATATATCAATTTCTAGCTCAAAAACCGGCGCGAGCTGTCAAAAGTCCTGTTTTTGTTGGAGATAAATCTGATCTACACAAATTTTATTCGCAGAATCGCCTCCAGACTCACCATGATATTAGTGATCCTGATAGCGATAGAATTGGAAAATATAGTCCAGATGAATTGGTTTGCTTAATTTACTCCTTGGGGAAATGTTCCAAAAATAGAACTAATTTTTGAAGGATAGGAGTGCTTATGAAAATCAAGGGAATTTCAAAGCCTAAATTAGAGCAAATGTTCGGATGGCCTACTGACCAAGATCAGTTCAATTCCGACGGCGTTTGCGTCTAATTGGTCTTTTCTTTGAAGCCCTGTCTCGGTCGAGACGGGGCTTTTCTCTCTTTTTAAAGGATCTGGGTTTAGAAATGTCAGCCGCTGATTCATCTTCGGGTTGACGAACTTTCGCATAGCCATCTGGATTCATATTGTCGCCAAATACTTGTTTGAGTAGAAAGGCGCTGAGTACACTTGGATGATACTTAGTTAATAATGTCTTAGCCCAGTTATAATAATGGTCTCCAATATCATTTGGATCTGTACGAGCCAATTGGCTCTCGAATCTCTGTTTTTTACGTTCTATAAGATCTGCGACTTCGGGTAGCTCAGTCTGCTCGATGGTCATTTTTGTAATTCTTTGGATGAACATCAATTTACGATATTCGGAAGGGAGCACAAAAGTGAGTGCTTTACCTTTTTTCCCGGCTCTCCCTGTTCGCCCAATTCTATGTACATATGTTTCTGGGTCATTGGGTATAGAAAAATTAATCACGTGAGTCACATCAGTCACATCTATACCTCTAGCAGCAACATCAGTGGCAACAAGTGCTTTAAGATGTTTCTCACGAAAACTCTGAAGGGTTTTCTCGCGCTGAGATTGAGAGATTTCACCGTGAATCCCCTGACAGAAAACTCCCCTAGTATTAAGTTCTTTAGCTAGCGAATCTACATCTGCTCGAGTTCTACAAAAAATAATGCAATGTGAATTGAATTCAAATTGCAAGTAACGACTCAATGCCTCTACCTTGTCTTTTGATTTAACTTTTATAAACTGCTGTTCAATCTTATCAGTCGAGATGTTTTGACCTTTTACTCTAACCGTTTCAGGGGAATTCATGTAGTTTTCGGCTAATTCACAGATACGCTTTGGCATTGTCGCAGAAAACATACAAGTACGTTTTTGAGGATTAGTTTTTGCAAGAATCACTTCTAAATCCTCAATGAAACCCATGTTTAGCATTTCATCTGCTTCATCAAGTATTAAGTTTGACACTTTTTCAAGATTTAATGTTTTTCGCTTCAAATGGTCAATAACCCGACCAGGGGTTCCTACAACAATTTGAGGCCCTTTTTTTAAAGCCTTGAATTGAGTTTCTATTGCCTGTCCGCCATAAATCGTCACAGTTCGAATATCGCTACCAATGCATAGACTATCTATTTCATCTTTAACTTGAATAGCTAACTCTCTAGTTGGAGCTAAAACGATAGCTTGAACATGATTATTAGATTGGTCGATGAGCTGAACAATAGGCAAACCAAATGCAGCGGTTTTGCCAGTACCCGTTTGAGCTTGGACTATTAAATCTTTATCATCCTCGAGTAATTTTGGAATAGCTAGTTGCTGAACCTCTGTTGGGTTCTTAAACCCTTTTTTCTGAATGTAAGTGAGTAGGTCCTGACGAAGACCCAGTTCCTTGAAGATCTTATAGGTAGTCATAGTAAATTCCTCTTATTTTCCGGGTGGTCTACTCATCATCGAATAAACTTTTGAGCGCAGACATCTAAGAGAATATAGGCGTTACAACTGTGACTCTAAAAATACAACCAGAAAGGTTAATAATTAAGTTAAGTAGCTTAATAGTATTTACGAAGTTGTCAATCAATTACTCCTAAAATTAGTAATAGTTTTGCACATGAGAAGACGGTTAAACATACATAAGTAGGATATTGTCACATTTCAGTAATCTGCATCTATTTTAATGATGTTTTCTAGTGCAATAGCTTACGACGTTGTAAATTATATATACAAATTTTTAGATACACCCCATAGATCAATATCTTGGGGCATATCTACGTAACTAACTAGTTGCTAGTTGAGTAAGAATAAATTGCATTTGCTGGTGAAATTTAATTTTTAATATCACATTATTTACATTGATATCCTGAGCTTGGGTAAAAGTTGCCGAAGAAATTATGTCCATCTCCCCTGTCGGCGTCTCCTGGCTTCTTATAAGGTTTTTGGGACATTCCCTGAAAGTCTGTAAAACAACCTACGTGATCTGCAGCATTCTGCTGTAATGTTGGATTGTTTATATTTTGATCGACCCTAGTGATATCATTTATTGGTAAGCCTGTGACCCTAGCCGCTGATTCAGGAGAATTGATATTTTGCCATCCAGACCTGTTATTGAATGTTGGCTCATACTGTCCTGGTTTATTTACACAGTCGGCAACTCCATTACAACCATATGCAGGTGACCCTACTCTGTTATAAATAGATTGGATTACGTCTGCCTGACCTTGTGGTTGATTTACGCCAGCTTCTTTAGCGGCTATTGCTGCACTTGTCCATCGGTCTTGGCTACTTAGCGAAGATGATTGTGGAATGATAGCCTGAGCCAGCATTGGAGTGTCTTCTGCGCTCGCCATTATTGGACTGGGTACATCGCTAGTTGTGATTGGTGGAAATATTCCGCTACCACCATCTTCTGGCATCGTTTTCATAAAGGATGTTGCCGTATCTGTTATGTCTGCAGCTGATGTTTCGTCCATACCTAAGCCGTTTATACCCTGGGCAGTGTTCAGATCACCGATTGCGCCACCTGTCAATGCGTTGTCGCCACCAACGCCTTCGTTTCCGCCTCCACAACCTGTTAATAAAGAAAGCGAACTGATTAATATACTAAAAATTATCAGATGTCTCATAATCTCTCCATTGGTTTTACCGAATACAATGTTCCAAAATTGAAGTTTTTCATCTTCTTAATTAAAGTTTATTTGGTCCATTTTAGTGCGACGGAGTTCTTTCAATCGTGTTCATCATGTTTTAAATGTTACCCCTTGGTAATCACAGATTATCTGCTCATTATATTTTTCGATAAATCTTCACTTCATCAACTAAGTTTTTTATTAATGACTATTTAATAACAAGTCTACGTGGTTTTTAGTTAGTATATGGTAGTAGCTTAATTTCGGGTTTGTATGTTCGTAAGGGTTTAGATTATCTGTATTGAGGAGATCTAACTATGTCTAAGAAAAAAAATTTAGTCACAAAACTTTTTCAACATAATGAGTGCGATATCGAGCTTTATACTATTTCTAACTCGTTAGGTCTTGCTGTTGATATTCTGAATTATGGCGCTCGGATTACTTCTATTAGAATACCAACTAGGCATTTACTAAACCCATTCGAAGATGTGGTTTTAGGCTATTCATCTTATGCAGATTATTTACAAGATACCGATTACATGAACGCTATAATTGGTAGAGTCGCCAATCGCATCCGAAATTCACAGTTCAGCATAAATGGTAAAAAATATACATTACCAGCAAATGAAGGCATTCATCATCTACATGGGGGACTACAAGGGTTTGATTCAAAAATATGGCGTTTCAGCGAATTCATAGAGCATTCTAGTTATTCTGGTATTAAGTTAGCTTTAAATTCTCCACATCTTGATCAAGGGTATCCGGGTAATATCAAAATTGATTTGTCGTTTGTCTTAACCGAGGACAATAGACTGGTAATCAAAACTTACGCTGCCAGTGACTCGGACACAATAATTAGTATAACTAACCATAATTATTGGAATTTTAATGGACATGCAGACCATTACGCAGATATTTCAAATCACGTACTTTGTATACCAACAAACCTAACCTGCAACATAGATGAACATGGTCTTCCTGACGGTACATTTTCAAATATTTTAAATACCGATTACGATTTTTATAAACCACGAAAGTTTCATCGGGATTTTCTTAATCAAGGTGGCATAGACACAAATTACTGCTTTCATAATTCCTCAGAAAGCCAATCCTCAGCAGAACTGTATAGCCCTAAAACAGGATTGGGTGTATCAATCACTAGCGATCTACCAGGTTTACAGTGCTACACAGGTAACCAGATGCAAAATAATTATAGGGGTAAATTTAAACGGTCTTACGGACCGAAATATGGGATTTGTTTGGAACCTCAGCATTACCCTGATGCTATCAATCAGTGTAATTTTCCATCCTCACTTATCAGAATCAACGAAACATATGAAAAAACTATCACGATGCTCTTTAATGATAGCTATCCAATTGATCTAAATACTTGATGTAGCTCTCTACATTAAATTCGCAATCAGAGGCTCGTCTGCGAAATTTTCACTCGTGTCAAAGTTCTTATTTTTGAAATCTTGATCTTCAGATTCTTTAGTACTAATACTGCTAGTAGTAAGCTCATTATTAGCGTTTAAACTAACTTGAGGAGACATTGCAGGTGTCGGACTTACTGTCTCTGTGTTATCACTCAATACTTTAGAATTTTGATTGGGCATTACCTGATTCTGTTGCGCAAGCCTCTGTGGCACTTTTTTGCTTACATTGCTATTCCTAACACCATTGTTCCCTTGAATTTTTCCTACCAATCCAGCGATCTGTGATACCGCCTGTCCAATCTGTGCAATATTAGGAGCACCATCGCCACAACCGGTTAAATTAAAAGTACTTGCTATTACAATTAAAATAAGAATTGTTTGTCTCATAACGCACTCCTATTAGTTTTCGAAACCCTCAAAAAATTCACCTTTAATAGAATACGAAGCCAATTGAGAACCATTGTTTGATCCGTCAGATACATCTGATACAGAACTTTTTACGTGAGAATTTTGCAAAGAATACTTTTTTAAGATTTTACCGCTAAGCACTTTAACAAATCCATTCTTAGCTTTATCCCATGAATATCTACCTGATTGTCCTGATCTTAGATAAATATCCGTATTAGCTACGTTACCCCTTATACACCATTTATTATTGACAGCATCCTTGACCATTAGTATTCCATTAGATAATACTCTGATATCGCTGTCCGAACGATTTGCTTTCAAGACATCATTTTCGAAATGGAAGTTATAATTATTTTTACCAACAAACTCAATACTGTGATGATTAAGTCTCATCAGTCCAAGATTGACTATTTTATTCGAGTAACCGTCCCATGCCCAATGATTGCCCTTACGATCTAGAAAATCATATCGGATATGAGCTTCCACAATCGTAGCTGAGTCTCTTCTCAAAGCATTAATAACATTTGTATTTACTGAGCGCATGAAATTACCGTTCGAATGCTTCTCAACAAATCTTATGAGATTGTTCTTATCAGCAATTAATTTTATGTTTGATGGATCATTACTAAATGCCAAATATCTAATTGGATTTCCATTTAGATAGTGATCTTTGAGGTCTTTGACTCGTTTTCTGAATAAGGATTTGTCTAATGGATTAGATAGCTGTGATGAAATTATTCTTAACTTGGCTTCCAATTCACCATTATTAATTGCCTTATTAAAATTTTTTTGTAAGGGGGATACAGCTTTTCCAGTATTATGTGCTGCATACATGGCGGCCGTTCCAACTACAAGATATCCTGAAGCCGCAACTAGAGCACCACCTACCCCTGCAGTCGGTAGACCGGCAGCAGCTGCCGCGCCAAGCACTAATGGACTGCCTATAGAGAAGGTTGTCACACTTGCGGTTATTGAAGCCGTATTGACAAGTAGATTTTCTCTCCAATCCGCGAAAGTATCTTCAAACGCATACGATCTAGAACGGCGTTCATCCAGAGCCCAATTATTACTTGTTTGCATCCTTTGGTATCTGGATTCATAGTTATATTTTTCTCCAGCAATTTTCATACTTACTTTTTGCTGTCCCTGCACTAGTGATCGCCCTGCTTTTAATGCAAAATCAATTGCTATCCAAGTTAGTGAGCCAATCGCTACAGCTTTCAAAGCCAACCTTAAACCTTGAATTTTAGAAGTAGTTGATACCTGGGGTATACCGTTTCTGCGCCAATCTATAAATGAATCTTTTACCTTTGACTCTAGAGTCATATAGGCCGAATCTAAATTCATTCTATGAGATTTTTCAATTCCATTTCTGAATAGCTGTATGGAGCTTGCAGCCAATGTCGTAGCAATACCTTGGCTGCCCAAAGCCAATCTTCCTAATTGCGTTACATAGAATGATTGAGATGCATTGTATAACCAACTTGGCATTTGCTTCCCCAATACTCTGTAGGCAATATCAGGTAATGCTTGTGCTATTACAATTGCAGATTTTCTGGAGCTTTCGGTAATCGTCTTTTTGAATGCTAGAGCCTCAAAATCATTATTTTTCTTCTCAACTAAAACACCCCATTTCTCCAAAAATGGCATTAATTCATGAAATATTAAATGAATTCGTCTTTTTAATTCCACTAGACTTGTCTTTTTATAGTTATCAAGTTCTTGAGGAGTCATTTTCTTGTTATTCCAAGACTTAATTTGCCCCCTGTTCCGCGGTTTTTCTAATAAATATTGTTCAGGTAATAAGCCGTAATAAAACATTCCGCTAATTATCAGTGATAAGAATTTTCGATCTTCGTTAATTGAATATAATTTGTACGGATTATTTTTTTGGGTCCATTCATACTCGTAATATCGAAAGCGTTTGAACATGTAATCAATTTCGCTATCATCTATAGTGTAAACAGCAAGTTCAGCGGTATGTAAACTCCTAAACGCTAGTATCTGCTCTTTCGTAGCGACTTTTGAAAGCTTGATAGTACGACCTCTAGCATTGGTCGTTTTCTTTTTTGATAGCTGATTTAATTTAGTAAAACAATCCATCCCCGAGGCTAAAAATAAATGTCGATGGTATGGAGTATGAATTTGCCATGACATCTCAATACTACGCAGATAATTATCATGAATTCTGCGATCATTGCCTTCACCGCTCATATTCAAATAAAACTGTAATTGATCTGGATTCAACTCATTGCAAAACGGAAGAGATAAATTAATGATAAATGCCAGTGTTATGAAAAACTTCATAATCAAATATTATTATTAGCGATAACTTTTCTTAGTGTAGTCTTTTGCTAGTTTTATTTGTTCGTAATGTTTTTAGAGAGAACACCAAGCGAATTGATAAACATCCCAAACTTAATAAACTTTCATGCCTAGACTCCATAGAATCTTATTTTCAAAAACATACTTGTTCTGCAAACAAAGGAGTAAAAAGTGAAATTCTTGTTCATTTTTATAATAGTCCAAACTCTTTCATGTGATCAGATTTTAATGGCTTCAATGGAAGGGCTCAATTTAGAGCTTAATCAATCATTATCATCTAGGCATGCACCTGTGTTAAACAGGTCTACAAATTTTGAACAGGCTTTACAGGAGGCGAAGGCATTAGAATCTAATCAGTCTCTAGAGCAAATGCTTAGTCTGACCTCTATTGCAAAGGATCAACTTCCAAGATTATGGGTTGAAATAGCGAAGAAGAAAATTGAAGCGATTGATACAGGTAAACCTGTGAATAAAAGATTAGCATCACTTGATCAAGCAATGATTTATTTACGAAAAGCCGCTTCAGCAGATCCTGATAAGTATGTAAAATCTAAAAAATGGATTAAAAAGGCTCAGGAATTTACCTCAATCCCGAGGGTTGAAACATGGCACTCTAGAGAGATTGATAAGGTACTTCATGAAGCTGGGGAATCAAATAAACAAAAGGCCTACGAGTGGACTTTGGTAATATTATTTAAGTACGCTCGGAAGCATCAATTTAGAAGTGCTCGGCTAAATTATGAAATTGCTATGCAATATTCTAGAATGAGTCAAATGCGTCAATATGCCTCTCGCAAAAAAGAGTTTCTGAAGGAAATGAATATATTTTTAAGTCGCTCGATGGGCAGAGAAGATAAAAGCCTTACAAGCTACCCTATGAATAATTACTATTCTAGAAGATCTTCGTTACTAAAAGGTGTGTTTCTAGAATCAAAAAATAATAGTGAGTCATCTAGTAATCGGAGATTGTTAACATACGACACATCTGATGCTGTAACGGTCGATTCTTCGATTGTTTCTGCCCTTGAAGCTAATAAAGATAATAGAATCGAATGGGGATTAAAAGTTCTATACGAAGCCCGTAAAAAAATTGGGAAGCGTTCTGCTAAGTTGAGTTATTTTATGGCAAAACAACACTTTCTTTTTTCACAAAAATCCAACTCGGCGGAATACCGTAATAAAAACCGTGACTCTGCTAGAAAATTATTAGAGGAAGCTATCAACGCTAAAAACAAGTTTACAGATTCTCATCCAGAAAATAATAAGTGGGCGATTGCATCTAAAAATCGCTATCAGAAGGAATTTCCGAATCCAAAACCGATAGTAGAAAAAAAACCTAAATCTAATAAAACAGGTATGATTCTGCCAACCAAAGGTTTGGTTACTTCTCTATACGGAATGAGAAAGCATCCTATCTATGGAACTTGGAAAAAGCATAAGGGAATCGATATTGCTGAGTATGGTAATCCTCCAATTAAAGCAATGTCCAACGGAGTTGTTACTAGAGCTTCATGGTTTCAAGGCTACGGTAAGGGAATCGAAATTCGATATGACAATGGTTATACATCATTTTACGCGCATTTACGCGATATGAAGGGTTCTGCTGGAAAAACTCGAGTTGGAATGCGAGTGAAGAAAGGACAAATTGTAGGCCATATGGGTCATACAGGTATAGGTTCAGGTGATCATCTTCATCTTGAAATTGACTATCGAGGAAGGTTAATTGACCCTACCCCTGTGGTTTCGAGAATCGCTGGTGTGGCAGTTCGCATTGGTACTGAGTTATGATGATCAAAAAGAATTAATAAAACGGAATATACTATGGATGCATACTCATTAGTTTCTTATCATTTTCATGAAATCAATCGTCTACAATCTTTCATGCTGGGAAGTACCACATTTGGTTTGTTACTGGGAGAGCGAGGCATTGGTAAATCTTTGTTTGTAAGAAATCTTACTAGGCATTTATTAGAGGAACAGTTGCAGGGTAATCTTAGTATTTTCCATTTCATACTTCAAAAGTCGAGTGCTAGTCTGCAGGCTAGTTTACCTGAAACAGCAACGAAGAGTATCAAATTGCAGCCAGAATTCCACAAACTTGTTTGTTCTAATAAATCTCATTTGGTGATTCTTGATCAAGCAGAAAATCTTACCTCAGACCAAATTCAGTTTATCCTTAACTATACTTGGAAAAGAGTCAGAGTATTATTGATTAGTAATCGCAGTCTATCTGAATTTTTTGATCCATATGTTGATAGCCAGATTACCTGGTTAAGTGGAGTCCCGTATTACCAAAGACATGAATTTATAAAAGGAATTAATAGTAGTCTCAAGGCAAAAGGTCAAAAGATACTCGATGAGAACAGTGCACTTGAGCGACTTGAAAATTGTCAGGGTCATAGAGGTTTATTATTTCAGGACAAGCAGTATATAGAGTATTTGAATGATTTAGGGATTCATAGCAAGCCGGAAGATATTCTGAAAGATTTTTTGTCATTTTCAGAGATTCTTTATGAAAATTGTTTATTAAGAGATCAAAATAATCCAGAGAGTCTATGTGGAACTTTGCGTCCTCCCGGTTCAAAGAAATGGAGAGGTAATTTAATAAGTTCAGAAAAATGGGCACGTCGAAAATTCTCATCTATGGACGCGGAGGAAGCTGGAATCGCCAAAGCTTATGATTGTTGGCAACTCGGTTTAGTTTTTTCAGAGGTTTTTGAAAATACGCAAAAATCCCTAGGCAAAGACTACTCAAGTTTTACTAATTCGGTATTAAATTTAGCCTCTGGAAAAAATTCTTCTACTGAGATAAGCAGCAATTTACCAGCCATTCATAGCCTACGTCATTCGTGGATAAAAGCGATTTATCAACAAGATCAAGGTGCGGTTCAAGAACTTGGTGATCAAATTTTATTCGAAGATTTTGAGTTCACCGAAGACTATTTTTTACAACTTCAACTCTTGAGAATAGAAGTATTGATACAACGTAAAAGATATACTCAAGCTGAGGAGCATTTGGCTGAGCTAGTAGCTGAAACTTTGGATGGTGATGGAGGTTTGCAATGTCACCTTCTTTGCTGGGAAATGATGCTTGCATTTTTCCAAAATCGTAATTCGCATTGTTTAATGCTTTGCGACTATCTTACAGCGTTTGCGAAAGACGTTTTATCAGAGGATGATCCGTTAAACTTAATCATTCTTAAATTTTACGGTTTGGTCTTAAATGAATCTGAACACACAGACCGTTTTGCAGATTACGGTAAACGTATGGCAGAGTTTAACCATTCTGCATTTTCTTATGAGTACAAATTCGAGACTGGTTTTAACCAGTTTGTGTCTGCCTGTATAGAGGGCAATACTGATGAAGCTCAAAATCATCTCAGTGTTTTATCATCTATTGAATCAAAGGTTCACCCAAGTCATATTTTTCGAAGTTTTTATGCGGGTTACCTGTTGCAGAAAATTGTAAATCCATGGGATGTAACAAATTTTGATATGATCCCAATTGTTCAACAATCGCCTATTTCTTACCAGTCATTAAAAGTTCATATGCAGCGTCTGGAATTACAGTTCGGATGTTGCGTTTGTGTAAATGGTCAATGGAATACTGTATCTAAAGCTAAATTGAGAGAATTATCATCCACAATGGGAGAATTTGATTTATACTTTGATTTTAATCGTCTATTGTTTCACGAAAGGGCTCTTGGTGAAACCGGTTTGGACAAAAGCCGAGTATCGCAGCTAATATTTCTTATTCTAGTGTTTGCCAGAGGTCAAAGATATAGTCTCGAGCAACTCTTCACTGGCATTCATAATCAGAATTATAATGCAGAGGTAGATGAGCCCACGATTCGGGTAGCAGTAAGCCGCATGAAAAAGAGGCTGGAAGTTGAGAAAGATCAATACATAGCTGTTGGACTCAGTGATGGAAAATACCATTTACGAGATCAGACGAGGTATCTAGTTGTTCTGCCTGATACTGAGGTAGCACATTTTCGCTCAGTTATAGATAGGGTGCAGGCTATTGGTTAATGGGAATCCGATTAAAGTTCATTTTTCTTCTAATTGCTTGTTTCACGATACCCTGCATTGCAATATTTACTAATCTAGAAGATTGGCTAAATAACAGACAGGATTTGGAGCTTTATAAAGAACGGCAACGTTACCATCAGCTCGGTAAATCCTTTGAGAAATTATTTACTTTATATCTCGATGGGATACACCTGTTGAGTGTCGATTGCATCAAGGGTCTAGATAAAATTGACGAGCGGCAAACTAGAAAAGGGAGAAGCTTTAGTCGAGTAAACTCAGAGCCATCGTTTTGGACCAACGGTTTCTCTTTTAATGGACGATTTTACGAAAGAGAATTTAAGACATGGAGCCCAGCACGACGAGCAAATTTCTTGGGTAAAAATATTGGCTTGAAATCCCTACTGCATAAAACTGTTATAAAAAAGTTACTCTCACCATCTGACGAGTCAGAATGGGAGGCCGCTTCGCCATCTATAATTCAAGTGTTTGCATTAGAAAAAAATTTGCTTGATGGAAAGGTACATACTGCTCAAAATCTACAAAGTTCCAATCAAGAAAAGCTATCCAAAAAATTTAAAGATCTTCGAATTCAACCCCTTATTCACTATGGTTCAGAGTCCAGTCAGTGGTTATGGGACCAGCTTATTGGAATCATTCAGAATTTATATGAATTTATTTCGCAGCCAGATAAAATAAGTAGTGCTCGAATGAAACAGCTCATGAAGTACTTTGGTGATTCTTTACCAAATTCTCGAGGCCAACGTTTTCCAATCTCGATTGAAGGTCTTGAGTTTGAAATCAGTTGGAATACCATACCTAGTAACTTTGGACTGCATGATTTCATCTCAGGAAATTCTGAGGAGGAAATTCCAGATTGCATTGCGGTATCGATTATATTTATGCAGAAAGCCCGTAATAGATTTCTGGAAACTTGGCTTAATTCAGATTTAGATAAGGTTTTTTCTCGTTTAGATACTTTGAATCGTACGGGCTGGAAGTCACATCTAAAAAACTTCAAATCTCAATTAGATTCAATTGAGAAAGATTGTAAAGTTGTATTTTTTGATCCGCTTGGTATTCAAACATTTGATACAAATAAACCTCTTACAACGCGTAAAGAGAGGCTAAAAATTAAACTACTTAATCCACAACATATCGATCATATTTATAATGATAAAGGTGGTTTTGGAGTCAAGATCGATGCCTCATATAAATCGAAACTAGACCTTAAAGGCCCTATTTTATTACTTCACGAATTGGCTCACAGCAGCGAGCAGAACATAGACTTTAGAGGAAAATTTGACTCAGAATCAGTCATAGGCAGTATGGTTTCTATGCAGCAACTACCAAGTAGTGCCTTTCTCATAATCAAGAATGCTAAATTTCTCGAAACACTTAGAACTCAAGATATCAGCATATTTTCGCTGTTAATAATATTTTTAGGATTAGTTAGTTCTTATTTTTACACATTACTCCATAAAAAGTTAGTGCTACCAGTAACAAAATTAAGTGGTGCTGTTCTGAAAATAAAGCCTGGAAATACCGTTGCTCTAAGAGATTATCCATCAGCACTAAATCAAGAACTAGAGTCGTTACACACAGAGTTTGATGATTTGCAGAATCGGGTCAATTTAGACTATAAAGCAATGCAACTATCCAAAAAGTTATTATCAACCTGTACAGAAACCGAAGCTCGCAAGATGAATTCCGCACTTGCACGAGAGATCTCAATTTTTCTTAACTGTAAGGCGGTTTGCTTAGGACTATACCAAAAAGGGATTAGTCGACGTGGTACAGATTATTCAACATTTGCTAATGAGGATACGAGTCTTGCCAAAACCTTAAAGAGGCAAATGTTACAAGAAATACAATTAAATACATCAATACCTACTGGTATTAAAAAACTCCCTTCAAGTGATTCCTATTCAAATGGATTCCAAATTCATTTGAATCTAGACGAACAAATTGGCATTGGAGCACTCATCAGACTTTTTGAACCTTCGGATTCTGAATTAATCGAATCGGGTCGTTTGGAAGAAGTTCTCATTCAAATTGTACCCTCTTTAATTCGTAAAGAAATTAATGAGCTACAGGAGGAACAGCAAGTAGGTTCTGAATTGCAAAAACGTCTGCAGTCTGCCGACGTCTCAGATAACTCCATCGATTACGCTCAGGTTTATATGCCAGCTAGAGGACTTGCCGGTGATACTTTATTGGCCTGGCAGGATTACGATACAAATTGTCTATTTGTTGCAATTGGAGATGCTGCCGGTAAAGGCGTAGGCCCGTCGCTGTATGCTGCTACCTGTCTCAGTTTATTACGTCCGATGGCAGAAGAAACAAAACATCCTAATTTAATATTAAAATCTCTCAATAGAACCCTCTGCGAATACCAAGCAAGCCATATGTTCTTAACCCTTTTTCTTGCTAGAGTAGACTTAAAGACATTCGATATTCAATATGCATCAGCTGGTCATAATCAAATGCTTTTATGTAAAAACGAGGGTCAATTTGAGGAGCTAAGTGCGAGGGGAATTCCTCTAGGAATCATGTCGGAATTTGATTACGAATTAGGTAAAACCCGAATAAATCCGGGTGAGAGAATGTTTTTATATACAGATGGTGTCACTGAAGCTGAGGACTTGTATCAAGAACTTTATGGCAAAGAACGGCTTTTAACGATACTTACCGAATATTCAAAAAGTAATTCAGAGGAGACTTTGAATGCGATTAAATCAAGTCTTGGAGAGTATACAAGAGGTCTTGAATCAAACGATGACATTACCATGATTAGTCTTCGTCGGGAGAGTTAATTTGTTCTCTAAAGTGTCACTGAAGCTATTGACTAGTATGTTTTTTATTTTGGTTGTTTCGGCACCAATACTA
Organism: uncultured bacterium; assembly: GCA_964603885.1. Taxonomy (GTDB): domain Bacteria; phylum Muiribacteriota; class UBA6191; order UBA6191; family UBA6191; genus JAYZAC01. Next base: position 26,608 of record CAZRWM010000004.1, on the reverse strand, counting down.
TTTATGATTCAAGCCTTATTTGTCTGGCACGAATCAAGTCAATTATTGGTACAACGTCGCTATTCAGAAATGCAACAATCTGTGGTGGCAAATTTAGATAACTTATACTATGAATTTTATAAACCAAAAATTCAACATCTAGCTAGACAGCTAGCAATAGAAATACCAGTTGAAGGTAGTCGTTTTAATAGCGAAACACTAGGACAGTGGCTCAATCTCAATAATTGTAAATCTTTGTATGGATCAGATTGTGTCCTAATGTCAAAAATTAGACTCAGCCGAGAGACTTTATCTTTCCCTCAAAAATTAAAAAAATTGTGTCAGTCATTAAAAAATCCACGCGCCCTTGAATTTACTAAATCGGATAGGATACAACTGCTGGATCATCCCCAATATCACTTCCAAGACTGTTCCAGTCCAAGCCTTACAAAAATTATAGATAAAATAGAGTTCAATGAGGGAATTTCGAACTGGACTAAATTTAATCATCCAATCGAAATATTTAATCCAATTTTACTTAGTAAACTTGATAAAATTCATGGTATTTATCCGTGGAATATATTTAGTCATTTTATGCTAAAGAATTCCTATTTTTTATGGATGGGTGGTAACAATGGTTTGGGTAATTCTATGTTCAAACCAAGTGCTCGAATTAACATTCTTGGTGGTTACAGAGACCTAAATTGGCACCCCGATTATTCATTCTCTGCTTTAGATTATGAACTTATTTGGTCCCATGAGAAAGCTGCTAAAATTTTTGATTTCGTCTCAGGCAAAGTCAAAGAGCCAAAAGTATTTAATTATATTCTCTTTAAGCAAAAGGACTTAGCAGCTAATTACATATCGCATGTCTCATCGATTCTTAGAGATGAAAAACTACCGGATACAGTACATCCTCAATATTTTAAGCTAATAGACGAGTTGAAAGCCAAAATTAATGTGCTATTAAAAAGACATCAAGGTGTCTCAGTATTGGGCTTAAAAGACCTTATTTCGCTTTCTAGGGAGGAATGGAGAAGTAAGCATCTGGATGTAGTTTTAAAATTCAGCCAAATTAATTTGAATGAGGACGTATTTTCAGATATTCATTATATTAAACAGAAAAACCTATTGAATTATAAAGTCTTTTTCGGAGTTGATTCTGAACTTCTATTCAAAGAAGTTAAGTTGGCTAATTGGCTCATAATTTTAACTTTATGCATGAGCTTATTGATTCTGTGTCTCATTATATTTACGAGTTTCAAAATACTTCCTCATCCCATTCAGAATTTGGTTGCTAAAATTAAATCGATAAAAATGGATGCGCTTCTTTCGCAAAGGTTAAACTTTCAAAAGCCCAATTTAGGAGATGAAATTAAAACCTTAGAAAACTCGTTTCAGCTTATGAAAAGTGAACTTGGTTTACAATTTCGACAACTGCATTTCATCCGTGTCATTAATTATCAGATCCTAAACAAAAAACCGCTCGAAGAGACTCTCAAAGTACTGGTGGATTATATTGCGAGTTGTCTTCCCAATAGACCCTATGGTTTGGGTATCTACTACTATCAATCTGCTCGACAATCTAGTCCTACAAACTTTGTACAGTATGGAAGTCCAATTGACACATCAATTATAAAGTTTTCAGAATCACAATTTGAGGGAACTGTAAAAAGTGAAGAACTTCTATTTAATTGGTATAGAATAAGTTTCTCTGAATCAAAACTCAAGACGTCAAGTTATATTCTAATGACTGTAGATAGAAATTCATTGGGATTCGAATCGGATGACTGCATAAGAAGTTTCATATCAACTGTATTGGAGCAACTACAAACTTTGCTTTATCAAACAATCTTGCAGCAAATCCAAAAAGATAATGAAATTGCCTCTCAATTACAACAAGGTATCTTAGCCCCAGTTAAAATAATCAATCCCTACATTCAAATCTGTGCGGATATGCGTTCCGCCGGTTATTTGGGGGGGGATTTTTTCACTGTAATTGAGAGAAATAATCAACTTCTATTTGGTATAGCAGATGTTACCAGTAAAGGTATAGCTCCAGCACTTGTTGGTAATTGCGCACGTAGTCTTATACATTATTTTTCAAATGAGGATAGCGCAGACATTTTGAATAAAGTGAACAAAAGCCTTATCGGCGAAGGATTGGCTCATCAACATTTTGTAACATGTTTTATGGGGACTCTTGATGAACGACTGCAATTACATTATGTAGCTGCAGGTCATCAGATGATGATTCATGTGAACACAGAGGGTAATATTAATTACTTAAATGGACCAAATATTCCATTAGGTTTAGATATCGAACAAATATTTAAAACCCAATTCATTCAGTTGCAACCCGGTGACCTAATATTTCTTTATACTGATGGTATTCCAGAATTACAAAATGATACACAGGAAATTTTTTCACAAAAACGGCTAGAGCAACTCATTGTCTCTTTACAGGATAAGTCGGCACAAGAAATTGAACATATTATTTATTCAGAAATCAGTGCGTTTGTAGGAAACAGAGGTCTGAGCGATGATGTCACAACCGTAATAATAAAGGTGTAGCCGACTTACTTTTATCAGTAAGTACTTACATTCCTTCCATATTTGCACGATATCATGGGTATGATGCATCTTTTATTCTGTTTTTTTATGACAATTTCTATTAAAGTGTAACGTTATGAACTCAAAAATTATAATGGAGAATAAGTCCGATTATTCTGTCATAACTCTCTCGGGTGAACTAGAAATGGCAGATTTAACCGACATGCAAGATTGCTTCCAGTCAATTTTCGAGTCTTCAAATTACTCGATAGCATTAGATTGTAAAGGATTGGAGATACTTCTTTCAGCGCATCTAGGGATGATTTATCAAAGGCATCAAGTAGCACTCAAACGTGGTGGAAAGATAGTCGTTTTCGGATGTAATGAGATAGTTTCTCAAGCATTCAAGCGCTTAGGTTTCGATCGAATTATTCAGATGCTTGATAATGAGTCTGATGTGGCTAAGGTCTTTTCATCTTAGAACTATTCGATAACTACTACAAAGTTCTGTGTGAATATATTAAAAGATTTGCATGTTCAGTCGACTTTTCATAGTGTGCGTATTCTTCTTATATTGATAGTTTTCGTAATTACGGTATCAGCGTCATTTGCAGGAAATTTTAATGCCGAATTCTTCGCTCAGCTTGGGTCCTCGTCAAAATCAGAACTCGCAACTTATAATTCTCCGATTAAATCAATTCTAAGTACTTCCCAACTCTATGTCTTAGCTATAATTTTTTTATCATATTCTGTTTGGAAAGAACGCTTTTAGTATTTAGGACTTGACGAAAAAATTAATTGCAATAAGATGTGGGGCGTTTAATTGCCTTCAATCAGTTAAGTAATAATTAATGGAGATTTTTCGTGAATTCATTTCTAAAAATAGTGTTAATTTCATTCATTTTTTTAACTCCTACCTTCTCAAATAGTCTCGGTACTGGAGTCGGTATTGTACGATTAAATTTAAGTACAGCATTTGATGCTTTTGAACAACTGCGGACTACCGACTCTCTAGTGTATAGTTTGGATATTCATAAGCAGCTTTATCAAAGGAGCTGCAATGAAATTAAGAAGTCATATCTGGAAATACTACCAAGTGAGCCTACTGTTGAGAATTTTCAAATTTCTCATTCTTTTGCAAGTAAAGCTTTCTTACGAATTCGAGATCTCAAAGCATCAGGACAAATTGGTTATAAGTCATCAGAAGCAAGAATAATGTTCACATTTGCCATTCGAATCTTAAAAGATTCTGTACAGCGGTTACATCAATTAAAAAATCAGTCAGAGCAGCAAGATCTTTTCAATTCTCTGTACGGCGAACAAAATCATTAAGTACGAATCGTGAAAACTAAATTCCCCCTGTGATTTTTGAAAAAAAATATGGTTTGGGAATCGTTGAAATAAGACTGCTCGCAAATTCGCTAGTTTCTTTTTTCGTTGGAGCCTGTTTTTTTTCTTCCGGTTTTTTAGCTTTGGCCTACCAAGTACTTTGGAGTAAGTATATTCATAACTTTGTAGGTGTCAGTTCGTATTCGTATGCCATTGTTCTCTCATCTTTTATGGGAGGTATGGCTTTGGGAAGTTGGCTTTTAGGCCGATTAATGAACTCAAAGCGGAACCCATTAAAGGTATATGCTGCACTCGAAATTTTAATTGGTATCTATGCTATTGTTTTATTTAACCCTTTGTTAGAACAGCTTTTCCAATGGTATGGAACCTTTAATTATAATGGTAGCTTAGGAAATTCCTTTTCAGGCATTGGTCTAAAACTATTCTGCTGTTCAAGTTTGCTGTTAATCCCATCTATGTTAATGGGAGCAACGTTTCCTGCAATGGTTTCTATTACTCGACAATTTCAGCCTAGTATTGGTGCATCTGTAGCTTTGTGCTATGGCATCAACTCTGCTGGAGCTGTGCTTGGCTCCATTTTTATGGCTTTCTTTCTACTTCCATGGTTTGGTATGCAAGCCAATTTAATGTTATGTGGGATTATCTCAAGCTTAATTGGACTAGTCAGCTTTGTACTAAGTAAAAGATTTTTTTCGGCTGACTTATCAACAACTAATTGTAAAAAGCCTACTTTCAATCTCTTTAAGGTTTTACTACTTATTTTAATTTTTTTAGAGGGAATATTAGGTTTCTCATTGGAGATTGTTTGGACTCGATATTTTGCTCTAGTATTTGGATCTAGCACCTATTCTTTTGCCACTATGCTATCTGCTCTGATATCTGGTATCACGATCGGTAGTTTAGTTTTGTATAGTCTCGATAACCGAGTCAAAAATCCAGTTAATCTTTTTGGTTGGACCCAAATTCTCATGGGTCTTAGTTTACTTCTTTCATTAGCGCTTTACCCCTATTTACCGGTTTTATTTAAGTTTTTAAATAGTCAAATGATACCTAGCTCATTCACCTATGCGATTTATGAATTATTAAAATTCTTTATAGCATTTGGCTTAATGCTGATTCCTACATTTTTTGGAGGTATGTCCTTACCTCTTATTGTCAAATCGTTTATTCGTGAAGAAGATAAACTAGCCCAAGAGTCAGGCGTGGTTTATGCAGCTGACACAATGGGTAATGTCATTGGAGCTCTGCTAGCGGCTATGTTACTTATGCCTCTACTTGGCTTACAGAACATGTTTTTATTTATTTCTTTAGCTTGTATTTTTGTTGGAATATCTGCCATGTTTATAGCGTTTCGGTATGAAGCTACCAAAGTAAATAGGTCTGTTATGTTTGTAATTCCTTTGGTACTTGTCATTTCAATTCAAATAGCCTCTCAAGCATGGAAGCTAGAACATCTAGCCGTTGTTCCCCATCGGCGAACGCCTGGTAAAACTTGGTCACAGTCTCTGGAAAGAGCTGAGAAAATTGATGTACTTTTTTCGAAGGATGATCCCGCAACTAGCATTATGGTAGTCAAGCATAACGATCAATCTATTGCTCTTCTTAATAATGGAAAACCTGACGCTTCTGATAAGGGTGATATGAAGACCCAATTATTGTTGGGACACATACCTGCAGTTTTAAAACCAGATATATCAGATGTATGCTTGGTTGGACTCGGCTCTGGTGTAACAGCTGGTGCGATATTAAAGCATGATATTAAAAATCTACATGTCATCGAATTAACACAAGCAGTTGTCGATGCACAAAAATTTTTTACGCATGTAAATTTCAAAGCTCTTGACGATTCTCGACTTCGATTAACGGTAGACGATGCTCGTAGTGTTCTGAGTTTTGACAAAGTCAAATATGATGTGGTCATTTCAGAGCCAAGCAATCCATGGCAAGCGGGTGTCGCCAATTTGTTTACTAGCGATTTTTACGAATTAGTCAAAAGAAGATTGAAACCCGATGGTCTTTTTGTACAATGGCTCCAATTGTATGAAACAAATAACACATTATTTACTTCTTCGATATTAACATTGCGTAGTGTGTTTCCTTACTTATACGGATTCAGGAGTCAACATGGTGATCTCCTGGTTGTTGCTACCAACGAACCGATTCAACTTGACGGAAATAATATTAATGATGTGTTTGAAGATGAAAAGTTGATGATACATTTTAATCAACATTTATGGTCAGAGCCGCAGGAATTTTTTGCGGTACAGACCCAAACACCACAGTCTATGGATGCATTAGCTAGTTTGGGATTAAATATATACAATAATGATAATCTCCTGCTAGAACATAGTGCACCTAAGGCTTTATTTTTAAAGCGTCCATTAAAAATTTTGAAACGTTTTGATGACCGGTATTACCAAAGTTCAGAATTACTATACAATAAACTGTCTAACAAGCATTACACTCCTAATTCTTTCGAGTCTTTCAGTCAAAAAGATACAGCGCTAAAAAGTTTCACCAGAGCTAATTACCTAGCTTATTTTTATAAAAAAACTCATATTGATAAAAAGCCCGTAGATATAACCAATCTTGAACCTCTTTTCTCAGTTTATAAATATGAGGAATTGAAAAAGTTCTTGATTGCTACAGCAGAAAAACAAAAGTGGGTTCAATTTTCGAAGATTTGGTCAATTTACAAAGATGGTTTAATTTTATTTCTAATTCATAATGATAAACTAGCAGACGTATGGAGTAATCTAACTAGAACTTGGTTAATTGCGAATCCGCCCTCGAAAATTCAGAGGGAATTAGTACGCTTCGCTTTAAACTTAAAAGCACACAGTAAGAACTATGAATCACCAATTGATTTATTTAATGATTATATCGAAGCTGAAGACCCGGTTTTTAGTACAGAGGCAATCTCTAAATTATGTCAAATTGTCGAACCACAACACTGCATACGGTACAAGCAAAAACTTCTGACAAATAATCCAGATCATCCCGTAGGAAATTTGAGAGGATTTCCCAAAAACAAGTGGTCTTTACCACACTAGACCTTATGTTTTTGTCAACCCATTAATGATCTTTTCTAGCACTTCGTCTGCACACTCAAGTATCGAACTGCCAGGCCCAAATATTGCAACCACTCCAACTTGTTCTAGACTTTTGTAGTCTGATTTGGGAATAACGCCACCGCAAAAAACCATAATATCTGTAGCTTGTCGACTTTTTAGTTCATCTATTAACTCAGGGACCAGGGTCTTGTGACCACCAGCAAGTGTTGAAATACCTATCGCGTGTACATCATTATCGATAGCCATATGAGCCACCTCACTTGGAGTTTGAAATAATGGTCCTACGTCAACATCAAAACCAATATCTGCAAAGGCCGTGGCAATGATTCGCGCACCGCGGTCATGTCCATCCTGACCCATTTTGGCCACAAGAATTCTGGGTCTTCTACCGTGACTCTTATTGAAGTCCTCAATTTTACTCTGTAGCTTAGCGAAGTCCATATCTTCCTCAAAACCTTTTCCAAATACTCCCGAGATTAGATGAGAACTTGCTTGATGCCTGCCGGTAGTTGAAGCGATGGCATCACTAACTTCACCAACTGTAGCCCTCATTCTCATAGCCTCAATACTCAACTCCAATAAATTCACTTTCTGATCTAAACAAGACTTAGCTAGTTTACTTAGTATCTCTTTGACTTTGGTTTCATTACGCGAAGCCTTAATTTTTTTAAGTCGTTCTAGTTGTTTGGTTCTAACTTGCGAATTGTCTACTTCTAACAGCTCCAATTCATTTGTATCTTCTGCTTCTACTCGGTATTTATTAACTCCTACAATTACATCATCCCCACGTTCGATTCTTGCTTGTTTACGAGCAGCACATTCTTCGATACGCTGCTTTGCCCATCCAGATTCAATACAATTTACCATTCCACCTCTACTTGATACTTCTGCAAGAATATTCTTAACATGCCGTGCCAAGGAGTGAGTTAATGACTCCATAAAGTAGGATCCTCCAAAAGGGTCCACAATTCTTGTAAGGTGAGCTTCCTCTTGGAGGATTAATTGAGTATTACGAGCCCAGCGAGCCGATGATCTCGAAGGTAATGCTATTGCTTCATCCATAGCATTTGTATGTAAACTTTGAGTACCTCCTAATACTGCTGCCATTGCTTCTACAGTTGTCCTAATAAGATTATTGTGTGGATCTTGTTCAGTTAGTGACCAACCCGAGGTTTGACAATGTGTTCTAAGCATTAGGCTTTTTTCTGAATTTGGATTATATTTAGCTAGCTCTTCCGCCCAGATCAATCTTGCCGCCCTCAACTTGGCTATTTCCATATAAAAACTCATACCAATTCCGAAGAAAAAGCTAAGTCTTGGAGCAAAATCGTCAATTGACAAGCCAGCATCTATTGCTGTCTTCACATATTCCAGCCCATCTGCGATTGTAAAGGCAAGTTCATGTACAGCATCCGCCCCAGCCTCATGCATATGATAACCAGATATTGAAATTGTATTGTATTGGGGCATGTGCTCACTGCAGTAGGAAATTATATCCGCTATAATTCTAATAGAAACATCTGGAGGGTATATGTAAGTGTTTCTAACCATAAATTCTTTAAGTATGTCATTTTGTATGGTTCCCCGTAATTTATTCTCTGGAACTCCTTGTTCTTCAGCAGCGACTATAAAACTTGCTAATATGGGTAGCACAGCTCCATTCATTGTCATAGAAACACTCATCTGGTCCAAAGGAATTTTATCAAATAGAATTTTCATATCCTCTACACTATCTATGGCCACCCCTGCTTTACCAACATCGCCTTTTACTCTAGGATGATCCGAATCGTAGCCCCTATGTGTTGCTAGATCGAATGCCACCGAGAGTCCCTTTTGACCCATTTTTAGATTCTCACGATAAAAACGATTAGACTCCTCAGCTGTTGAAAAACCGGCATATTGACGGATCGTCCAAGGCCGCCCGGCATACATTGTGGCTCTGGGACCTCTCACGAACGGAAAAATGCCTGCCATGGTGTTTGAGAATGCGAGATCATCTAAATCCTCGCGAGTATAATAGGCTTTAACTGGAATTCGCTCTGGTGTATCCCAAATTAAGGAATCCGAGTCTTTGCCCTTCAATTCTTTTTTGGCAAGCTTACACCAATCCTCATATGATTGATTTACTTTCCATTTCATAAGTATTTCCTTTTTTATGCGTTCGTTGAGGTAAAGATTCGATCAGCATTTCCCTCGACAAAGCCTTGAAAAAAATCTTGCCATTTATGAGCTGAATGATTGACAGGGTATCTTCGAGCGAACTCTATAAAAGCATAAGGAACGTAATGGCTCTGATTATCAGAAAAGTCAAATAGAATAGGATCTGCGACCGTAGAACTTTGCTCTAACAAAACGTTTGGAGAACCCTTAATTTTACCGTTGTCCTGGTTGAGTACAATACCCAATGATTCTACAAAACTATTCACCTTATCAAGACTATTTAGTTGATTCATAAGATGAACGGATATAGTGAAGTGATTTACATTATTCCCAAATAATAACGTCCAAGCAGCATATTGACTTTCAGTAAGTAAAATCTGGTAGTCTTCATAACTAGACCTATTCCATTCAGTATTTAAAAAACACGGTATAGCTTCCTCCACGGTGTGGGCAGTATTTATCTGACTACTCGAACCATTAAGATATTTATCAAGAACCATGATGCATTGATTCGATAACTGCTCTACTTCAATTTGAGATATAAATATCTTTGGCAAATTTGTTTCTGGATGCGCCATATGTAGCGCAGTCAATTTTTTTTCAGGAAAACGATAATCTGACTTAATTGTTTTCCATCCATAGCGTTGAAAAAAGCTTTCCAAATTACGAGAACCAAAATTTAAATAATTAAACGTTCTTAACGCAATGTGATCTTCGATCCAAATTTCATTTCGAAGTTTCAATGCTTGCTGAACTTTTACAGCGGAGGGAACTTTGTTACTGTAGTTCTGCCATAATTTTTGAATAAGTAATTGAGCGGAATTCATGACACTATCAATTTATGTTTTTTAGTGAGTTTATTCAAGACTCCCAGACCTATGATTATTTAACAAAAGTTTTGAATTACAAAGTCATTTGTAGCACTTGCGTAATTTAAAGGGATCCTAGCTAAATCAGATTGCTCAAATCTAACTACAAATAATATTGTAGTCGATACCTATAATTAGTTATAGTTACTCGTAGAACAGGGAAGTAATGTGAGTAGTCTGGTAAAAAATAATGTCGTCTATAAGGCCTGCAGTTCGTGCGATATTGAATACGCGAATCGCCATGACTACGAAGAATCGACAGTATACATAGGAACATTTAAAACCGGAAAATACTCAGAGTTTGATTTGGAGCTGCGTAACTGCAAATGCGGTACAACCTTGGCTACTTACACAGATAAAGATGTAGCGGACCAAATTCCACCGGTGAAATTGGATCCTGTCAAACCAATTAAAGGCAAGCTCAAAACCCCCGTCTCACACTCCAATGTAGATCAACTAAGAAAGAAATCATAGTTGGTTAGTTTTACTTAATTTTAATTGTTTTTGAGTTGGACTTTATCTTTGAGCAAAAAAACTCCCAAATAAAATAGTGGAGTGTCGATTAGAGCAAATAAAAACTTGAAGGCATATGATTTGAGCATCAAGCTCCCGAGTATTGTAAGACTAGTAACATCAGGACCCAAATTATCTGTATAGTACAAGATAGTAAGTATGCAGATAGTATCTATTATTTGACTACCCAGTGTAGATCCTAGATTTCTGAGCCATAAATGCTTGCCATTTGTAAGTTTCTTCCAAAAATGAAATAAATTCACATCAATACTCTGTGCGATTAGATAGGCCACCATTGAAGCTATTACGTTTGGCTTCATGAAGGCATAAACACTTTCAAAAGTTGATGTGGCACCAGAGACTCCACTAGCATCGGGCAGTACATGGCCTAGCCACATTAAAAATAACATAAAGATATTTAGTAGAAATCCAGTCCAAACTACATGTTGTGCTCTCTCTTTTCCGTATAACTCACAGATTAAATCAGTCGCCAAAAAAGTAAATGGATAGGCTAATAAACCCGCAGGGATTATGAGGTCCGGGACCAAGGGATTGGGTACAACAACGAATTTTGTTATACCAATGACATTTCCAAGACACAAGGAGACTATGAAGACTCCCGCTAGCATTAAATAGAGTTTTTCTCTAAAGTTCATCACACAAAGTTATAGCCTGCGTAATAGTTTGGCAAGCAAACTCCAGTTATAATACATTCATGAAAACTTTGCCAAATTATATGAATCAAATGTATTTCCTAGTTTAATATAATGTAATGCCGTGTCTGTTTATGCTAAAGAAATCATTTAATCGCGAGGAATCTACTCTCAATGAATGACCATTTAATCGAGGAACTTAAAGCCGAGTTAGAAAGCAAAGATGAAACAGTTCGACAAAATGCATTGACCTGCTTAGTAAGATTAGGGTCTGGTCAAAGTATCTATGAAATAGTTCGCAACATCAGTGAGACCGATGATTCTGCAAGATTAAGATATCTGGCAAAAAGAGCGTTAAACGAACTTAATCTTAAATCGCGGCCTGAATTTCAGCAAGCTAGAGAGCTCATTCAAAAATTATTAGAAAATGTAGGTGAGAAAAGACAAAAAGTATATGAGAGAGTTCTCACAGGAAATGATTCATTTCTGAAATTAGAAATGATTAAGCTTCTAATTACTGATAAATTAACCCATGAGCAAAATCAAAGCGAGAACAATTATTTCCTTGCAGATCTATTGAAAGAGCAACTTGGGAAAGAGAATGACCTCTATCTCGTAGCTCAATATGTTAAGGCATTAGGCTATTTTGGTAGTAACAGAGACATTCATTTACTTCAGAAATTATTGAAGAATAAAAATGCCAGAATCGTTGCAAATGCAATTGAGGCGCTTGCAAAGCTCGATGAAATTAGCGCCGTAAATATGGTCATTCCACTTTTACAACATAAGGATAATAGAGTGAGAGGTAACGCCATTTTGCTAGTTCACTCGCAAGATGAATCGCGTGCTTTACAGGAATTATTAAAAATGATTTCCTCTAGTCAGGTATGGATGCGTTCGTCTGCTTTATACTGCATTAAGACCTTAGATTTTAAGCATAAAGAGCAGTATCTAGCTCAGATGCTCTGTGCAGAGAATGATTTAAATATTATAAATGGGATTCTCGATTGGATGAAGATTCATGGATCAAAGGTTAGTGCCACTGCATTAAGCCAAAAAATTGAATCATCTTCAGATGAGCTAGTAATAACCCTCACAACTATTCTTGATGTCTGTATTGAGCGCTGTAATCTGGATTTAGATGAGATTAATAAAGCCGTCTTAGACTCGAATATTTTAAAACAAAATAATATCAAGCGTGAAATTGAGGAAAGGGCACAACAAAGTGGACCTACCGCAGATCATACGGACAACAAAGATATATCTAACAAGCTTTATTCTATGCTTAAGCTGATATTCTTTATTACTACTCTTATTCTGATCAGCAATTACTTGTCTGGCCTAGTTCCGAGAAAGCAGTCTAAAGACCCATTTGGCGATACTATCCTGTCCGCCGCAAATTACGAAGATTTACGAGCATATTTCCAAGCAAGTAATGTTAGAACTCGTGGTTTGTACAGAGAAGCTATAAAAAGATATAAAAGATTGTTAGAGAAGTACCCTAAGGATTCACTTCTCAATCTCGATTATGCAGAAACTTTGAGTCTGATGGGTCGACACAAAGAGTGTATGACCCATATCAAAGAATGTAGTTCAGTTATCAAACCAAACCCACGCTATTATAGAGTTTTGGCTAAGTCCACTTTGCATTCAACACGAGATAAAATTAAGGTACATGGGCTTTATCAAAAGGCATTAAATTTACACCCTAAAAATCCACGCTTATTGGCAGATGCATTATCCTTCTACATTATGATAGATGATCAAAATCAGATTCTTGAGATTAGATCAAAAATCGATTCATTGGTAAATAAATGAAAGATAGATCGAATAAAAAGTACGATATCAAGGGCTTTCAATTAGTTGAGGTCTTATTTGCCGCAGGTCTTCTTGCCGTAATATTAGGATCAATAATAGCCATAAGCGTAAGTTCTACAAGGGGTATAAACCGTAGTGCAGACTCGCTTCTGTGTATATCACTTTCTCGTTATGTGATGGAGTTAACACTTAGTACATCCTTTGATTCTATTATAAATGATAATGAGATATATAGTACCTATAAAGACGAAGAGGAAGGCATTACTCCTGGCCCCCTCTTCGAAGATTTCGAACAACTTGAGTCTACGAGTATGGCCATCGAGACAGACCTTGATAAAGCATTGTTTGAACAATTCAAAGCCTTAAATATTCGTTACAGAGTGCAAGTTACAGACATTGGAAATACAAATAACACTCGAATTAAGCAAATCTTAGTTTCGATATTCTGGCAGAATGGATCACGATCATTACAGTATAATTTAGCCGGAAATATAGCTAGAAAGATCGGGGAATGACACATATAGTTCTACGGAGACATAAGGCATTTACTTTCGTTGAAATCATCATTGCTTCAGTGATATCGATTTCTCTTGCGGGCTTCATCTACAATGTTATGTCGTGGTCTATAGGCAGAGATAAAATAAGTTCGCATTACACAGAGTCTGTATTGGAAGCACGAAAAATACTAATAAAAATTCAAAAAGAGCTCAGAGAAGCACGAGATTTAATTTATCCATCGACTATCATGACAAACGAGATGGTCTCTACTCAGTCCTTAATTTATAAAGACCGTAATGGAATATTGAAAATAATCAATTTTGATAAACAGACCTCACAGATAAACCTTTATTCACTACCTATCAATAATTCTGGTCAAATATCGATTGTTAATGGCTCTATTGATAGCACCCTTGAGGGCAAGTTGAAACATGAGACTTCAAAGTTTATTTTAGGATCTAATGTGAATGAAGTTCATTTTACTTACAGAAAAAATAAACCAGGAGTTCTACAATTTAGACTCAAGGTTAATAGTTACAATCTCATTAATGCATTGAGGTTACTAAATGTTTAACTATCTAAAAGGAAATGCATTAATGATTGTACTTGTTTTAACAATCATAATCGTTCCTATTGGTATGTTAATGATGCAACGAATGCGTCTAGTTAATTACGAAACGCGAAAAATATACAACTCCTTTGTTCTTGAACATGCCGCGCGGACTGGTGTTGAAGCTGTTATAAATCAACTTCAATATGGAAATTTTTCTTCAGGCCCACATGAGGCATCAATATCTGAAAATATCAGCTATGTTGCCTACATTGATACTAGTGGTATTGGCTTGATTGGCCAGAAAATTTGTCATATATTTTGCCGGGCTCAAGGAGACCAAGGTGATAGTATTTTGATGATAGCAACCGTTGAGGTTTATCCCAGAGAAACTACCGCAATGGTTATTCCACATACCTTCCATGTTATTGAGAAGGATCTTTTCATTGAAACTTTCGCAGCGCGTCAATCACTGCTAAACATTACCAGCCTTCAACATGAAGTTTTCATCAAGCAGTTAAGAACTGAGTCTAAAATCCCATTAAATAAATACAGGAAGGAACTGTTAGAAATTGAAAGTAAAGTTCCAACTGAAATCCAAAAAGACTGGAGGGCGATGATTATCCCAGAAATTATAAGTAGGAAAATGAATGTTAGAAATTGACACATTTTACAAATGTATTAGGCTTAAATTAAGGTATTTTAAGTAGAATATGGTTGTGTATTTCATGCTCCTTTGGATTTCAATTTTTCAACTATGTTTCACAGCAAGCTATTTGTACGCTCTTCCGAATGATGCCCGCCAAAGGTATTTGCTCTTACGTCAAATGAATTATGACTTTGCTAACAGCTATAAACAACACTTGCGACATGCCGAACAAAACGAATTGTTTGATAGCCAAGTAAAGGCCTTACAATTCAGAAAAAAATACAGCGATTACCTATTAAACTTACCAACAACCAACAGTCTGTTTGATCCAAATGGATATTTTGCTAATCCTCAAAGGTTTGGTTTTAATCCGTTACAAAGAGAACTGATAAACAATATGTATGGATCCAGTCAATACATCAAAGACAATTCTATAGCTCCTGTGGTGTTTTTAAAGTCTGACGATAATAAATCCCAAGCACTCAAAATTGATACGGATCAATCTCCGGCCTTGCCTCAGTCATTATCAAACTTACCAAACTCAATACCTTTCGAGCAAAAAACACTGAACTTAGGCAGAGATGATCTTCCCTCAAATGCCCAGCAAACTTTAGAAGCCCGTTACCAGCTGGGTGTTAAAACTACTAAAGATTCTAGTGACTTAATAAAAGATGAAATAAATGATATCAATACTTTGATCGCCAAATATGAAGACCTCATAAATCTTGATTCAGAGCCAGAGCACTTGATACTCATACATCGTAAGATAAGTGACTCCTTGGACATTACAAGACAGAATATTGCCATCCTTAACAATTATTCTAATCGAATCATCAATGCAGTATCTAATAATGGTCTGAATAGTGGTCAATTAGAAAATATAGTCACTAAATTGAATCAACAGGATATTTTTTTAGATGAGCAAGAGTTAAGATTTAATCAAATCAACAAGTCTGTAGGAAATCCATACACGCTCATAACTTCAAGCAAAATGGAGGAAATATTCGAAACTGACGCCATACTTGAAGAACCTGTTGATTTTCCATCGCCTGAAAATCAATTGAATCTGAATAATGAACCGCCAGCTGCTGAAGAGGATACTCCCAAGTCAGACATTGAAGTCAACACTCCAACTTCGAATCCTTTAGGACCGCCAATGGGTTCTTCAAGCGAGGATGGGACACCACCTCCGGACTTAAATATTGACAAACTTAATTTGGAGCAAGCATCAGAGGTTCGTAGACTACCCTCGTGGATGGAAGGAGCAAGAAAGAGATGGAGAGGAGTAGCTAATATAATTTCGGGGCGCACTATGCAGCTATTGAGTGGTGGAAGAAGAGGTTCTCAAAGAATAAAAAGAGGTAGAGCTCTATTACGAGAAGCTGATAGCATTCAACGAGCTGTTTTAAAACTCTATTTTGATGAAAAGAACAAAGTTAAAGTCGAGTAGAAGAACAGGCGTAGCATACAGGGTACAATATGCTCAGACCATTTATTCAAAAATTGATCCTTAGCACTAATTTCGCTCTTCTACTGCTATTCTTAAATCCGCCTACATTTTTTGATGAAATCTTTCTGTTGTATCAAGATTTCAAGGTCAGCTCCATTAACAGACTTAAGAACACAGTTTACTTAGATCAATTAGTATTAGTTGAAATTGACGATGAATCGTTAAGTAGAATACCAGATAAATATCCCTTTTCCCGCCGCTTTTTAGCACATGTTATTAAGCAGCTCTCCAATTCGGGTGCCAAGGTAATTGCTATAGGAGAATATTTTCAAGCTCGTAGTAATATTGATCTTGAACAGGACATATTACTAGCGCAAGCGATCAATGATTCTGGAAATGTTGTTTCTAGAAATCAACTGCTTCGATTTCAGAATCATCGCGGTCAAGAAAAATGGCAACTAACACCTCCCATACCAGAAATTGTTACTGAAGTTCATTCTCTTGGATTTTCTCGTGGAATACCAAATTCTACTAATACCATCAGAAAGTGGCTTATGTATCATCGTTTAGAAGGTAAAATTTATGAGTCGCTAATACTTAAAGCGCTAAAACTATATTCGATTAATAACGACTCAATAAGCTTGGACTTTAATAATAAGCAATATGTCTTTCATAATAATAATAACAAGCCAAAAGTTTTAGACCGCGAGTATTCCTTTGAAATTCTCAATCAAATTGACATCAATAATTATTTCGCTGAGTTAGTTCCATTCGAAAGATTATCATTTGTTGATATCTTTGAAGGAAAATTTGATAAAAAATCCATCCAGAATAAAATAGTACTCATCGGAACTTCGGCACAAGGAATAGCGGAACCTATTCAGACCAATCAAAGCTTAATGATGTCGCCAATAGAACTCGAAGCGCACGTTTTTTCATCAATATTACAAGATAATCATTCGATCGAAACTCCAAGATGGATAGTCGGTCTTCTGTTGTCGCTAGTATTTTTATTATCAGTATGGGCAACTTTACGATTCGATCCAATGATTTATATTAAATTTCTATTCATAATGAGTCCGATTATTCTACTTGTCGACGGTATTTTATTTTTAATCCCTAGTTTACAATTACATTCAAACCTACCTATTCCCAGTCTTTATCTTTTCTCAACAGCTCTAAGTATTCTTTGCCTGAATTACTTTATTGAAAGTTCAGAAAAATCTAACATTAGACACGCATTTTCCCATTACGTTACATCAAGTGTTGTAAATCAAATTATACGAGATCCGAATCGATTGAAACTTGGCGGTGAGCGTAAAGAACTTTCTGTATTCTTTTCAGATATAGAAGGTTTTGCATCAATCTCGGAAAGAATGGAAATCGAAAAACTAGTTAAATTATTAAACGAATATCTCACTGCTATGACAGATAACATTATCTTGGATCATAAAGGTATGTTAGATAAATACGAAGGTGATGCAATAATGGCCATATTCGGTGCACCAATGGATATTACTGATCATGCATATCAAGCCTGTCTGGCTGCGTTAGATAATCAAAATTTGCTTTACAATAAATTATATCCGCGCTGGAAAAAACAAAGATTACCTTGCTTTAAAGTTCGTATTGGAATTAATACTGGAACAATGCTGGTCGGAAATATGGGTAGTAGATCGCGTTTTGATTATACCGTTATAGGGGATAATGTTAACGTTGGCTCTAGATTAGAAAATCTTAACAAGATATACGGAACTAATATTCTGATAAGTGATACTACCAGAGCCCATATTGGTGATCGATTAGTAGTCCGAAAACTAGATCGCGTAATTGTACGTGGTAAATCATTAACAATGGAAATATATGAGCTCATAGGATTACCAGATCAAGTATCGCAATTACACCGAGAATTTATAAAAAAATATGAAAGCGCTCTTGATAGCTATTTCAATAAAGATTTTTCAGTAGCTCTATCATTATTCGAACAAGCTTCTCAGATGAACTTAGTTCATGATAAAACCTGCAATATATTTATAGATCGCTGTAAACACTATACGAGTAATGAATCGCCCGCTGAAGATTGGGATGGTGTATTCTCACGGGAGCCAAAAGGATAACCAATGAGTCGCTTTACAAAGGAAAATGAAGTCTACATCAGAAAACTATTAGAAATAATCGGCGACGATCCCGATAGGCCTGGACTAATTGATACACCCAGGCGCGTATTAAAAGCCTATGATGAATGGTTTTCAGGTTACAACCAAGACCCTTTTGCAGTACTAAAAAAGCAGTTTGTGCAAGAAGACTACATAGTTGATTCTATGATTATGTGTAAAGATATCGAGTTTTATTCAATGTGCGAGCATCACATGGCACCATTTACCGGCACTGCTCATGTAGCTTATATTCCTCATAAAGGTGGTACTGTAGTTGGACTTAGTAAATTGGCACGCCTAGTGGACGTTTTTTCAAAACGTTTACAAATTCAGGAAAAATTAACAAATCAGGTTGCCACCACACTACAGCAAGCTCTGAACCCAAGTGGTGTTGGAGTTGTCATCCAAGCGAAACATTTCTGTATGTGTTCTCGCGGAGTCAATAAACAAAATTCATCCATGGTAACTTCAAAGCTACTTGGGGAATTTCAGACCAATCTAGCGACTCGCGAGGAGTTTATGAGATTGATTGGTAAAATCTAGTCCTAAAGTTTTTGCACGACTTGGATACCATCCCTCAAGGGTAATAGAAAGTTTTCGACCCTCGTGTCTTGCGTCAGTTTTTTATTTAGATCATTTAAGGCGTGATCATCTGCTGTCTGAGGATGTAGTACACGGCCATTCCAAAGCATATTGTCAAAAATCAGAAAACCAGCTGGCTTTAGATAAGGCAGAAGAGTTTCATAATACAGATCATATCTAATTTTATCAGCGTCAATAAAAGCTAAATCCACAACGGTATCAATTGTAGACAATACTTCCATGGCATCACCAATTACAAAAGTAACTCGGTTTTGGAATCCTGCACGAGAGATAAATTCTTGCGCAATTTTACTCGTTTCCTGATTACAATCAATCGTAACTACATGTCCATCAGGTCCTACGGCGTCTGCAAGACAAAGAGTAGAATAGCCAGTAAATGTACCAACTTCGACGATATTTTTTGCGTTACTCAAAGCGCAGATTAGTTGCAAAAATTTTCCCTCAAGGGAACCTATCATCATTTGTGGTGCTTCAGTTCTCTCAATCGTAATTTGTTTTAATTCTTCCAACAAAGGATGAATAGATTTGGTGTGAATTTCTGCATAGTTTTCCAATGCCTTTATTCCGAGAGTATTCATTTCTAACATTACACTACCCCTTTACGGTTAAATTACTGATCCTTACCATCCACCTTGAAAAAAGTAATCACTTGTTTACGAAAGGTGTTTTTCGGTGCGCTATATACCACTGTAACTTTTTCGGGTGCCTGCTTTAATAATCGCCTGTAAGCTTTGTAGATAGAAGACATAGATAGAATATCAAAGGTGTTTACACGATGGATAACATCACCTACTTCAAAGCCCAATGATGATGTAAAACACCCTTTTCTCAGTTTCATAATGGCAAAACCGCTTATTGAGCCATTCATATTCCTGTGTGGAACTAATTTTACACCTCGCAAAATATCTTGAATAGTTGCTGTATTTGCTGTCACAAGATCGCTACCAACGAAGACCGCTTGGCCTTTACGAATAGCACCCATTCTGTTTGGTACAGATTTGTTCTGAATTTTTTTTCTACGCTTCTTTACATCTTGATCTCTTAAATCTTTGAATCTTTTGTCTCTCTTTCCTTTAAAGACTTCAAAATTTAAGGTTTTTGTAAAGCTTGACTCTGTTGCCTTAAGATTGACTGATTTATGTTGAACTTGCATCTCCGCAAATAATAATGATCCATGAATAATGCATAGTCGGAGCAAAAATGTGAACAATTTTAACAGGATTTTGCTTGACCGCATTTACATATCTTCTTTTTTACTGGCAAAAGCTTTTTTCAGACTTGCTAGATATTCATTGAATGGTTTTAGACCGTATTCTTTACGTCTCTGATCAACCTCATCTAATGATTTGATCGGACGGGGTATTATATTCCCTTGATTGTCAATTTCATATTGAGTTCCATAAAGCTGTTTTTTGCCCTCATTTAATAATATACGGTCTGTCAGATATGGAATTTCTGACATCCGAATCTGTCCCTCACTGGCTTGCCTTAAAACACCTAGCACTTGCTTTTGATATGCTAAATCAAAATCTGCATGTTGAACAATACTCCACGCCATGTGCGATGCATCGGCACCAACTTGCTGTATTGTTGGCCAGCCGATCGTTTCAACTATTTTTTTCAATGAATCCAGATGTCTCTCGCGTAGAGTTTGGTTCATTTCGAGCTTACCATTTCTCATTAATTGTTCTTGGTAACCCATACTGAGGATTTTATTGGAAAAGTTTACAAGAGTTTTTTGTATTCTTAGCGCTCTTATTAATTCGACAAGATCCCATTGCCTACCTTTCTTGTCTCCGTTTAAACGTTCTTGGATAATTCCGTAAATTTTTGATGAATCGAATGTTTTGCCAAAATAACCAAATGAATTTTGTATTTCCACAAGTAATGCGTCAGTAATTTCTAAAACATCCGTTTCGCTAATGATGTTTGGCTTTGAAGCAAACAAGAAAACACTGATACCTAGCCCCTCTTTTTTGGCACTGGGGTTTATTATGGGCTTCACTGAATATTGCTTTCCAGATGTTAGGTTGAGTAAAGTCCGATAGTTACCAAAACGCACGATATTGGAATTTAATATATTGAGAAGAACACCCTGTTGAAATTGTACAAAAGGAATATTAAGAGCTTCATTAAGGGAAGAAAGAGACCTAGCTTCTGATTTCTCGTGAATATGGTTTGTATGGTTAGATTCTAATTTACCTGTCTGATGAGCTACAACTAGAATGGTCGTGATTAAAAATGTCATTGAATATCTTAAGTATTTAACGAAATGGTTCATTTCACTCCTGTGAACACTAATTAAGTTTTAGTCATGTAGTTGAATTTTGTGAATGTTTATGCCTTGATCCTCGAGGATTTGTAAGTTTTCAGCGGCTTGCTTATTACCTAATTTGGCTGACTTTTTATACCACAAAATTGCTTTTGATTCATCCTTAGCAATACCGTTACCAAATTCATACATCGTAGCTATATTTAGCATGGCTTTATGATCACCATTCAAAGAAGCCTTATTTAACCATTGAAATGCTATCTCTTGGTCTTTGGTTACTCCGTCACCTCTTTTGTAGAGCATCCCCAATTTACGCTGCGCTTCTGGTTCGTCTAAATTGGCTGCCTTGAGCAACCATTTTACCGTACTATCATAATCCTTACTGTATCCATCTTCGGAGACATAAGTATCAGCTTTCAATGTGTAGGCTTTAGGATATTTTTGAAGTAACGCCTTTTTTAACCATTCTTTAGCTTCCTCTCGCTCTGTTAGGTTGTCAGCACGTGCCATTAACGCTTGAGATAAGTAAACTTGAGCTTCTGGATGACCTTGCTTCGCGGATTTCTTCATCAACTCAAATGCTTCCTGTGTATTCCTACGAATCTTCTGTGTACCTTTACTATAGTAGCTAGCCATTAAACATTGAAAACGCTCAGAACCTCGCTCAGCTGAGTACCGGATAAAATCATGAACACCCATCTTCGCAGGTGGAGTCTTGTCACTCTGATTATTTCCATAAATTAGGCAATCAATACCTGGGTACCCTTTGATACGCGCTTCTTTATATAAACTAATAGCTCTTTCACGGTCACTTGTGATCCCTAGCCCCATATCATAATGAAGAGCAGCAAAAAATACAGAATTTAAATCCCCTTGGCGACCAGCTTGAATTGACCACCTTAAACTATCTTTAAAGGATCTCAACCCTTGTTTGCCTTCAAAATTCAATTTGGCTAATTCTTGCTGCGCCCCTAAATACCCCTGTTCCGCTGCTAAGAGTAAAAAGCCTCGTGATTTTATCGTATATTTCGATGAATCTGAGTCTAATGATTCATATAATTTACCTAAATAATAGGCTGCTCTGGGATATCCCCCTTTGTACCGTAGAGGATCATTTCCATTAGGCTCGATATTGAGACTTTTCGCTAATGCTCTGAGATATAATTCTTCTGCTCCATACTGATCTTTATTAACAGATAAAGCTTTTTCTTTCATGTAACCCAGCATGACTAAGCCTTCAATATTTCCCAAATCTGCAGCTAAACTGAACAATCTATAAGCATTGTCATAATCTCTATTAATTCCTTTACCTTCTAAATAAATGTATGCAAGACGAATCATCGCCCTGGAATCACCCCTCTCAACAGCCAGCGAATACAAATTTTTAGCTTTGGTAAGATTTTGTGCCCTACCAATCCCGAATTCATATACATATGCTACATAAGTAGACTTTGCCTTATTATTAAACCAGTCTTCAGGAATTTCCGCATATTTTAGCGACTCAATATTATCGTTGACAGCTAACTCTATAAGTTGCTTGTCTTTTCTCTGAATCAGTGAGCCAAAACGCAACGCTCTACCATCTGAATTTAAGGCAGACACGATGATATCCCTATTGGAGCGAATTTTCTTTGGTATGAACTGCAGAGCCATTCCATTCTGCTTCACAGCCGTAAGCGCAATATCATTATTGTTCTTCAAGCTATCAGCCGCTTTTTCTAATGCAAGCCCATTACCCTGCACAATCTTTTTGACGATTTTTTCGTCGGACCACAACTGAGTGCCCATATATTCACTGGCTCTGCTGTTCTGGCTAACTGCTTTAAGAACTAAATTATGATCATTTTTGAGAGACGGACCAACATTTTCCAGATACATGCCATTTTTCGACAAGATAAGACCAACTATATTTGGATCTTTCCATAAATCTCCATCCATGAATTGAACCGATTTAACATTCTGTCCTAAGGCATTAGCTACAATAGTAGGATCAGATCTTAATTTATTTGCCGCATATTTCAACGCTAGCCCATTGTTAGTAACTGCTTTAAGTACAAGTAATCGATCCTGTCTGAAATTTTCATTCAATTGCTCTAGAAACAGTCCCTGATTTTCTACAAGTTTAAGGGCAATGCTTCGCTCCTTCAGTAATTGTCTGTCCATAAACATTTGGAAGTTATTTGACTCATAAATTTGTTGAATTATTGTTGGGTCTTGCTTTACGGCATCTAAAACAATTTGAGCGTTTCTTTTGATGTTTAATCCGACTCTGGGATCGGATAATAAACTACCTCTTTCGTTTACCAAAAATCTCATAACTCTTAGGTTACTCCACATTCGGTCATTCATGTATTTGAAGCTGAGATAGTTCTGTCTCAATGCCGCTAATACAATTCTAGGGTCATTCTTTAAACTCGAATGCGCGTGTTCTAAATTCAGACCATTTTGACTAACTGCTGCTAACACTAAGGAGTACTCCTTAGTCAATGATTCAACAGCATACTGAATAATTTCACCCTCTTGAGTAGCTAATTCCTTTAGAATTTCCATATCAAATTGGAATGGTATTTTTTTTTCAGAATTTATCCATTCGATAGCTTGATCATAGCTGAATCGGTAAGTGCAGGAAAGGCGTCCATCAACCTGCATGATTTGTGAGTGCACTAATGGACAATAGTTAAGTATATGGTTGCCCTCAGTTAAGCTATCGATTGTTCGCCATCTTCTCAATAAATGCCAATCGAAGAAATTAATGACATCATCTCGAAAACCATCAAACTTAACAAATGGTGGCAATTTAGAAATAGCTATATCCAGCTCTTGTTGATCCATTTTGTCTTTTTTCTGTGAGTTAGCTAAATATTTAATAGCTTTTTGAAATGAAGTCTCATATTCCCCCCATGTCATTTCACGATTCTGATAAAAAGAAAAATACTTTTCGGTATAATCTATTTCTCGCTGATACTCCACTCCACTGAAAGAATGTAGGAGTGTAAGGGTTTCCATATTGTCGGATTTAGGATTCTTTACCAAATATTTAACAACATGATTTATTTGTTTTATGTCGGGTACAAGTTTACGTAATTTATACTCCGCAGGAACGAAGCCGGCGGTAAATTGCCATCCAATCCACAGTGTTAAGCATGCTAACAATTGCTTAATTGCAATTTTAGATCGACTTTTATCAGTGTAATTACATAGTTCATACGGTAAATTTGCTTTGCTAAGACTTTCTACAACATCATCCGGATTTTCATCGATATCAAAATTGTAATCCGATATTCGTAATTTACTGCCCGAATTAGTTTTCATTATAAGTATTTTTAACTTAGAGGTTATTTGGATAACATCATAATAGAGTGTCATTCCATAAATCTTTCGGCTGATAGCTACATGAGTGTTGTTAAAAAATAAATAAACACTGTTTCTTTTAGAATTTGGCTCTGTTCCTAAATAAATAGCTTTAAGCCCATGGGTTAATGATATTAAGCCTCGTTTCTTGAATATCAAGTTAGTACTGGCAGATATCTGAGCTACAATTTGCTTCTTTTCAGGTGGGTATTTTGTGCGAATAAATAATAAATAAAAAGAATATAAACAAGCCATCATAGGTGCTATGCCACTATATCCGAAGTGCTGGTAGTGTTGAATTAGATAGAGTCCCACTAATAGCATCAACCCTGGCTTAATAATATTCACCATCAAAACTCTATTTAGGTAGTTAGTCTTGAGCCACTTAAGAGTAATGTAAGGAAGAAAAATGAGACCAATTATTGCAATAAGAAATATTACGAATGTCGTGAGGTATGATTCGAAACTAGCGTCTTCCGCAAAATTGATATTAGCATAGAAAAAGACGCCCATTAAAATTATCATTGGTAGTACTACCAAGTAAGTTCGCGAGAGTTTGGATATTACCGTAGATGCTTGAGCCATCCTTACACCTAGCATATTTATTGAATATACCGGTGCGTTAGAACTCGATAGAAATGTCTTGTTAAATAAGTGTCCGTCGGCAACACCATACAAAGGTAAAAGACAGTAGATACCTCGTAGACAATCATACCCATAAATGTATGTGAAATTTGGTACAAATGGTAAATGTCTTACTAATGATACGTAAGTGTAATCATTATCATCTTGATACAAAAATAGTGGTTTGTCTTTTTCTGCAAAACTAAGATGATAAATTTTACCAAAGTCACAAATCTTAATGAAGTTCTGATGTACCTGTGCATAGGATTTCGTTTTCTTCTGCAAACCCGCCCAAATCATAATGCTGTTTATGTAGCACACTGGCACAAGCGCGATAATTAGGAAACTAAACGGAAGGATTTTCTTACAGCTATCATAGAACAATTGTACGTCAGGTATTCCTGCGACCATTTGGTGTAATAGCTCAGTGAATGCGGGACCAATATAACCTATATTGTAAAGACAAATACTAAGCACCAGGAGGCTCGCGGCTAATTGCAAAACTATTATAGTCATCCCATAATAGCGAAAGTAAATATCCACGAATGTGGTTGATAAAAGATCTTCAAGTAAATCGGCATATTGAAAGTCAGCTAATGAATCCTTGCTATCACTTTCATCTTGAAGTGACTCCAAAAATTCTAATGCTAAAATATTACGATTTCGATTTTTGAGATTATCAATTAATAGCTCTTCGGATGATTTAGTCGGATCTTCGTTACATAGATTTTTCCAAGCCTCTACTCTTACTAAATGGTTTGATGATTCATAGTTAAGAAAATAATTTTCGACTTCAAAAATTCTTTTATCTAGCCCGGCTTTCTGAGCTTTTGATAAATACATTTTGGCTTTATCTAAGGCATGTATCTCAAAATAAAATCTTGAGAGTAGGTGATAACGCGTATCGAAACTTAAGGGAATACTATAATCAAGAAGCTGTTCTATCGCCCTTTCATGCTGACCTGCAGATCTTAAATTAATTACGTGGTTAAAATGCTTTAAGCTTTCATCTGGAAGCTTACGTTTCAAAAGTTCAATTGTGCATAAAGGTTCAAAATCTGAATTTTTGAACTCATCATCTACTTCATCATCTTTTACATCAGTATCAAGATTAGATTTATCTAAATCTTCTGAAGGGGCATCATTATTTTCTTGAGCAGCTGTTTTATTATATTGGAAAAGAGAGGGTATATATTGATCAATAATACTACGATCTGAACCTAAAATTTTTGCTATTTTTACTAAAAATCTATGACTTAATTGCTCACCGATTTCCTCTGTAAGTTTTATCTGAACTTTCTGAAAATATATTTTCTCATCAAATGACTTATCCTCAGGATTTTTCTTAGCATTCAACTTCGCTTCATTTTGTATAGCAGACAGGTCCTCTTTTGATAAGCTCAGTGACTTTAGTAGCCTTTGGAATATTTGCTTTTCCTGCGGAGAGACTGAACCGTTCTTTAAAATTTCATACAGCAGGGTTTTA
>CAZRWM010000003.1:0-59442 GCA_964603885.1 uncultured bacterium | reverse complement strand
AAAAGCGTAAACTTTCTAACTCAAATGAATCCTATTCCGTTTTCAAATTGCTTATGGAAATTGCTCGAACCATTCAATGATCTAGCTCTAGACTTCCTCAGAGTTTTTAACTCGATTCCACACATATGATCATATTATCGTCATCGTATGAGGGCCTTACAAAATAATGAACGAAGTGCGAACTGTCAACAAATATTTAAATTAAATAATCAGTGATAAGAATTCCTTCCAGATGATCGTATTCATGCTGGAAAATTCTTGCTCTAATTCCCGTTAGTTTCTGGCGAAAATAACGCCCGGTCTGATTTTGCCACCGAACCCACAATCCCCTGGGACGATTAATCGTAATTCTAAAGTTATCTACTGAAAGACAACCTTCAACAAAGTCACAGGTGCGCCTTTCGTACCTTAAAATCTGGGGATTGATAAAAACCTCGAAAGGAATATTAGGAAGATTTCCGTATCTTTCGTTGGAATGAACTTCAATGACAAATAAGCGCTTATTTAATCCTACTTGAGGGGCCGCCAAACCTATCCCTCCCTCGGAACGCAAAGTCATTTTCATGCGATGGATCAAATCGTTGAGAACTTGGGAGCTTTCATTTGTAAAGTCCCAGGGAGTACTTACTTCCTGAAGCTCCTTGGCGCCCTCCTTTAGTACCTCTAAACATCCTGACTCTAACATATCTCTATTGTAACCCAGCGCAGAGGGAATTGTCGTGCTTAAAGCAGTCCACTAATCAATTTTAGGAAGAAAAACCCACTGCGGTCTGGTGCGGTAGCCGCTTTTAGGGATTAAGGTTTGCTTGTTATCGAATAACATACCAATCTTCTCGTATTTTCCTTTTAAAAATGCCTTATCCATACCATAACGGTCCCACTCATCAAGAATAATCAATGTAAACATTTGATTCTTAATTTTCGTTAACAACTCATCCTCCATTGATAAAGCAACGCCTTCGGAGTCACTCTGCTTGACATCTACCATCGCAAGAATATGAGAGTGTCGTGGTTTATCGGCCAAATGAGCAAGATAAGAGTGGTATGGTATCCATACCTCTCCAGGGGACTGATGTAACATTTTCACCACTTTTCGATTAGCAAGAAGATCTTCATGACTTGGCAAATAGGCTAAAGGATTGTAAAAACAAATGCCCATCTGAGCTACTATCAGCAGACAAGTTACGGCATGCAGACCAGGCTTTTCGGTTTGAAACACTTCAAAAACAGATCGACTTGTGATAATCGCAATAGCCAAATGAGCTGGAATCAAGACATTCACGTATCCGCCATTATGAAGTCTAGATAAATAAGAGCAAACAAACAGTCCAATAGCAATTAAATAAATCGATGCACTCAATGTTCTAGGATTATTTCTTATTGCGATTATCACAATCAGAGTAGCTGGAAAAAACCAAAATAATAAATCATGGGTAAAGAATGACCAGTAGCGATGTGTAATCCACTTGTGCTCGGAAGCCAACTGAAAAATATAATATGAATACCATCCACCCGTACTCAAATCCATACCCAAGGTGATTAGAGAAACCGAGACTACCAACCCTACACTCACAATCAAAGCGATTCTCTGGAATTTTAAATAAAGTGCAAGACAAAAAAACGGCGCTATACTGAGGGCAGATTGCTTGACTAGAAATGCCATTAATAAACTAAAAAAACAGATTATTGCACTGCGAAGTTTGGATTGTGACATTAATCCCCAAATGGCAACGGTAATAAAAAAAATAAACAAACTATCAACTCGCGCCAGATCGAACCATGCTCCTGATGGAATATAACTTGCCAGAAAAATAGCAGCCGCTAAAATTCCAAAAACTCTTTCACCGCACCAATCTCGAACTATAATGAAAAGTAGGAAAGCAGTACCCAATATCGAAAGAGTTGAAATTAATCGACCAGCAATCAAACCGTCAGTAACCAAAACATTCAAAGCATAGCAAGTGTAAAAATAGAGAAAGTTATATAAAAAAGGTGTCCACTCCAGCGTTGGTGCAATGTAGAGTGCTTTATTTTCCGATAATCTTGCCAAGTAGATTAATGTCTCACCCTCCATCCACTCAAGTTGATAGGGATAAAACAGGCGACCTCCAGTGGTAAATAAGAAAAGTCCTAAGAATCCCCAAAAAGAAATCCAAATTAGTAAATTCCTATTTGCTATCATTTTCTTTTCAAGAATTGATTCTTTTGTTATCGCTCAGCCTCTTTCTGAGCCAAGAATACTCTAATTTCATCCTCTAGAGCATCTACTAAATCGGATTCAGGTACGGTTTTAACTACGGCACCATCTCGATAAATCCAACCTTTACCATTACCTCCGGCTATACCGATATCAGCCTCTCGTGCTTCACCCGGTCCATTTACAGGACAACCTAGTACTGAAATTTTAATTGGTTCTGTTACACCTTTAATTCGCTCTGAAACTTTGTCCACCAACTCACCTAGGTCTATCTGAATGCGTCCACATGTTGGACAAGCTATCAACTCAGGTCCCGTAACTCTTACGCCTGTGGCCTTTAAGATATCGTAACAGAGCTTTACTTCTTCCACTGGATCGCCCATCAAACTCGCTCGAATAGTATTACCAATACCCTGCATTAAAATGGTTCCTATACCAGCTGCTGACTTAACTTTTGCATACTCTCCAAAGCCAGCTTCTGTGATTCCGACATGCAAAGGATAGTTACATTCTTGAGAAATCTTCTGATAGGATTCTACGGCCGTTTGCACGTTACTAGACTTCAAGGACAAAACCATATTGTAAAAATTGCGATTCTCACAATACTCTACCCACCTAAGCGCTGACTCTACAATAGCATCCGAAGAAGGAAAACCATACTTATCAAGCAGGTCTTTCTCGACTGATCCAGAATTAACTCCTATTCTAATGGCAACGCCCTTGTTCTTAGCCATTTCCAAGATTTTATCCAACTTATCCTCTCCGCCAAGGTTTCCGGGGTTTATCCTTATTTTATCAGCTCCGACTTCCATTGCTACCAGTGCTAAATTAGCGGTAAAATGTATATCGACTACCAGAGGGACCCTCATTTGGCGTTTGATTTCTGCTAAGGCATCTTTAGCCTTAGCATTTAAGAAAGCAAGCCTTATTAATTCGCAGCCAGCCTCCTCCAAAGCCTTTACTTCCTTGAGAGTTTGATCAAAATCCTTGGTATCCGTTGTTGTCATAGACTGCACTGCAACAGGATTATTTGCACCAATAAGCAAGTTCCCTATCCGTACTTCACGTGTTTTGTTTCTGACTGCCTGAATCATAATCTTCCTCTTCGAACGTATACAAAATTGATAACGCTCTAATAGAAAAATAATGCAACCTAGCTATTGGTGCAAGTCACCGTTCTGTCGAAATCAAGATATGCGATACATATTTATTTTTATCAGTTTACTAAGTTTTTATGTTTTACCTAAAAAAATTTTAGCTCAATCAAAAACTGTGGCCTCGACAGAATCAAATCATCAGGGCTCTAAAATGACTAACAAATTGATCGCGTTGATTAAGAGATGTCAAGATTTTAATCGAAAAATCGCTTCTAATAATATGAAGAAAAAATCAGTAATAAAACCAAATCCAGCATCTAATTTAATGGCGAGGAAAGGTAATCTTTCCGTCGTGTTGAAGCAGAAGAACCATCCTAAAAAAACCCAAAACAATCGACGAATTACCAAATCAGTGAGAACTTCAGCATCCGCCAAACCAAAAAAAACCAGTTGGTCTTTTCTTGATTTATTCAGCCAATTTTATGGACCAGCACCTTTTGCTCGGCGCTAATCCAACCTAGATGAATTTAATTAGCCGTAGAGAGATTGTC
Organism: uncultured bacterium; assembly: GCA_964603885.1. Lineage (GTDB taxonomy): Bacteria > Muiribacteriota > UBA6191 > UBA6191 > UBA6191 > JAYZAC01. The sequence goes on along the minus strand of CAZRWM010000003.1, from coordinate 55,597 downwards.
CGTACTGCTGTAAGACATGGGTAGCCCCGTCGATTCCGCAAATCTCATAAAATTGCAGAACCTCTAGAGCTTGATTGCGAATAGATATCTCATTATCGTGTATCAAATATTCGAGAGCATCCATAGCACTTTTGTCACGAATCTGCTTGATCGCGTAAAGAAGACTTTTGCGAAACAAAGAATCTTGATGCTGAGACATTAGATTTATAGCCTCACTAACATCCATCCATTCAGCCAGAGCTACGATAGCATTAGCCCTCACTCTGTTATTCTGATCTTCAAGATACTTAGAAAGCTCTTTGCCTCTGTAACCCAATCTTCCAACTGCTTCTACAGCGTTAGCGCGAATACGATGATCTTCTGAGTCAAGATAAGGTAATATACTGGATGTAAATTCTACCTGTCCTAGTTCTCCAAAAATTCGAATTACGAAGCTGACCACTCGATCGTCAGTGGACTCCTCTTTCAGCAAATTATTCATAGATTCGCCATAAGTAAGGTATTGATTTTCTAAAATTCGAGATAAACAGCGCAGCACAATATCTGGATCTACAGAGCTTAAGTCCCCGACATTAAAGTCAGATTGGTAAACTTCAGAGGCCTCATGGTTCTCACAGTCTTTATAATAATGTTCTAAATATTCAGAAGCACCTGGGACATTAGAGTTCGAAAATTCATGAATCACATGCAAAGCTCGCTCTATTAAAGCTGGATCATATTCCTCTGACAAAAAAGTTTGTAATAGATACAAACCTTGCCTTGATGGAGAAAGCGAAATTACATATAAAGCTGACTCTTTGTAGGCCACATATTCTGAGCAGAGCATCTCCTCGAGAATTCTATTAACTGATTGCTGCCCTAATTTTCTCAGAGCTTTGATACAATTTGCTTTCACACGATTATCAGAATCACTTAGCCACTGAACAAATATCATGTAAGTGTTAGGGTGATTTATTATCTCTAGAGCCTCAATTGCATTAGCCCTAACTCTTGGACTTCCATCTTCAAGAAAACGATAGCAAATGGGCACATCCTCTGCGTTACCATGCATTCCAATCGTCTTGACTAAGGTCGCTTTCACATGATCGTCAGAATACTTATCAAAATGGCTACGTAAATATTTAAATACACCTTGCGTTGGCTTAATCTGCAAATATATCAAAGCTCTCATTTCCATTTCAGGATCATTACTCTCGAGCATTTCAATCAAGTCCTGCTCATTCATTGTACCCTTTACAGTTTGGCCAATAATGGATTCATCTAAGGAGGGAAAACAATATTTATAGAGACTGTTATAAGCCTTTCGAGCACTTTGTCTAATTTCAATATCACGATCACGATTTACTATCTGAGAGAGAAGCTTAAGACCGTCTGAGGAACCAGTTTTTACTACTTCTTTGATGAGTTCTCTTTTTGATTTCACATCTGCATTACGCCAATCTTTAATAATTTTTATTATTTTTTCATTCATATTGTGGTACCGGAGATTTTCCATGAAGGGGGCAATACACCCAACCATACTCAGTTGAATTATAAACTCCACCTGTCGGACAGGTTATGCTTTCAGGGGCATCGAACATTTCAAATAATCGCTCACGCGATTTAGAATCTTGAAGATCTATTGGTTCTCTATATTTTAAGTTGTAAGCTTCACGTTTTTGCATAATTCTAAGCATATTTTGATAACAAATTTGACGACTATTTCGCTTTTTTTTAGTCCTATTCAGTTGTTTTAGACGTGCCTGTGATTTAAGAGCTAAAAAGTCTTTCACGTCATCGCGCAGTTTATAGAATCGAGATTCGGAAAGTACCTCTATGGTATCAATTATCTCGAGTAACTTAGAAAGTAAGCCATTACGATTCAAATATATTAAGTCCGCGATATCATTAGGGCTTGTAAATACTCGGAAACCTGAACTGGCTAAAAAAGATAGCTTACTCGATTTTGAACCCTTCTTAAGATCGAATACTTTTTTTCGCATCTGATTAGATGATCTTCGCTGAGCTATACCTAAAGCTTTCATTAATAAGTTATTTTCCATCATTATCTGAACATTACCACCTAAACTATCTTTCTTGAAGTAGGAAAAGAAAACTGCATATAAGTCGCTATTAATTATTTTCTGTACGGCTTTTCTGTAGTAGATTTCAAAAAAACCTGAATCTCTAATCCTGCGAGCTGAGGTTATCAAATCACCTGGATAAATTTCCGCAAGTTTTAGAAGAGTAGAGAGTTTTAACTCTGCGTGATTTGCATCATCCACTTTTTTTCGTTTTTCAAAAGCCATCTCCCATCTCTTGTAGAAGTCTTCATTCTCATAAATTTTGATGAGATCACCAATTATCCGATAGAACTTTATCAAATAACCTTCACGATTTAGATCTTGTATAAGAATTCTGAATTTAAGATCTGAAATTAAAGCTAAATAATCTGACCGAATAACTTGCTTAATAACCTCAGTTAATTTTTGATCTATCGTACCCCTACCAACCTCTCTAAACGCGTCTCTCAAATAAAAGTAAAGCTTATTCTCAGATTTATTTAATACCTGTTCATCTAAAAATTGTTTCAACAATGTTTTATGCTTTGCCCAAGAGCTTATGACCCCTTTGCTCTCTAGCTGTGTCAAGATTTTAGTATTCTTAGGATCTAAAGCCTCTCTATAAACCTCAGATTCAATAAGCTTCTGAATTAATTTTCTTTCTTTATGATCAACTCTTTTAATCATTTCATCATAGAACGAAGGCGGCTCGAACACGGTGAATGAGTGCGGACTGTTACACAAAAGTGTAAGGGTAATAAGAAATCTCCATACCATATTAAGTCCAATTCTGAGCAATCTGAAGTGCTAAGTCATTTTCAGACTGTTTTAGCACATATGATTCTAATCGGCTTTTATCGTCCAATCCCATATACCAAAGGACATCTAATGAGCGGTATGCAAGCTCTCGATTACTTCCACCTAATTCAATTCGGTCTGACTGAATAGCAATAGATAGGAGCTCCTCTGATCTTAAAAGTTGAAGAAGTAAAGCAGACCCTATCTTCAGATATGAATTGCAATCTAATATTGATAAATCAGATTGGATCCGTAAGTTTTGGAAATCGATCTTGATGAACACATCGTCTTCCCTCGATTCACTCAAGACTATTAGTTCCCAGCACATTCCCAGACTCTTGAACTTTGATAGTACCTCCGTGGGAATATCGATTATGTTGAACTCTTTTACGAATCTAGCCCACTCTTTTTTGCAGTCATTAAAATATGATGCATCCTCAGCCACTGACTGAATTGGAGTCATTTTATAATTTTTAACACTACGCAATTGGTCATACAAATTCAAAATTTCGACTGCGTCCAGAGGTATCGAACGAGAGAATTTAAATTGATTCTTAGAAATGTACCATTCGTCCAAAACGAGTCCGATCATACAAGCCTGATCAGGGTTAACATTTTTTATTTCGTCGATGAAATCATAGGGATGGTTGAGGAAAGTTAGCTGGTTCATTAACTCATTACCAGGGTAGTAAAGACCGTCTGCGAAGGGTATAATCAAATCGCAACCAAGCTCTTTTAGAGACTCAGCATTTTGACGACTCAAAACTCCTTTAGATGTACTAGTTTGACGCATGAGAGTACTCATTTCATCATAACTTTGATAAGGGCTAAGGCATACTCCATATGGATTTGAGTCAATTTCGGTTAGCATCTCACGAAGATGCCGAAGTATTTTAGAGTCGAATACACTATCTACAAGATTAAGAAGGTAATTATTACCATCCAAAAAACATATACCCATTTCTCCAAAAGGAACTTTAGAGGGTGTTGCGATAAATTGTAAATTTGTATCAATTACCGTTTTATCCCATGGTTCTAAAACACGAATATCATGAAAATTTAATAAATTTAAGATACGTTTTAGCTGATCATTATCAGGAATGAAAACAGGAGTCTTTTTATCCAAAGCCTGTAATGTTGGAATATGAACATGATCCCAATGATGATGAGATAATATCAAATAATCAGGATGTGGAATCTCAAATTTTAATGATCCTGGATCTGGGAAACGCCTACAAACCCCTAATATTTCATTACTTAACCATGGATCCATCAGGATTTTCGAAGATCCAAGTTGCACAAATAAACCTGCATGTCCTAGCGATTTAATGATCATTCATAACCTCACACATCGTCCTCCACTCCTGAGAAAACATTTCCAGTTTCTGAATCTAGCCAAAAGCAATTTACTGGGCTCTTTACCCTTTTTTCTTTGTTCAAAATAGACTTCCCTACGACCTAAATCGTAGCTTAATGAATAAATTCCTCCAGGTTCCTGTAAAGAACGAGGGTATTCATCTTTGAGAGAAGCCAATCTTGATATGAATTTTGAACAAAACAAATCGTCAAGGTCAATAAATTCAAAATCCCGAATTTCTTCAAAACCTAGATTTTCTAAAATAACATCTAAAGAATACTTATTGTTGATTTCACACTCTTGCCTAAATAAGTCATAGTAATAATGATATTCGTGGAAACCAGGTAAAAAAAATTCTATCAAATTTTCTTCCGTCAAAGCTTTTCGTAATTCGTGTCCGCGAAGGATCTTCTCCTCTTCCGATATTTTATTTGGTCCAAAAAAATTTGTTACAGAACTGACTAAATTACCATTAACGATTCTTGGCGTCTTCTGCTCTGTTCGAGTAACCGGAAGCTTTACCAATTCGGTTTTAAGAATTGGAATAGCCAATTCAGCTTGAGAAACTCGATTTTTGCGAGGACCTTCCAACTCAAAAAAACTGAATACAAAGCAAGCTTTCATTTCTTCATGCTTAAGTTTAGGAGTAAGTAAACACTCACCTCCAAAATCATTATGCAAGACTAGATTTTTTTTAGGATGTATCCAAAAAGAATGCTCAGGAAATAACTCCATTAAACTACTCATTAACAAATTACGATCACTAACTGTTAAATCACCAGTTCCAGAAATATGGAAAGTTGATCTTAAATTATCCCACAATATCTTCAAATCTTTTGGCAGGCACTTTTTCCTAACCCATAAATCCAAAGGTCCCTCTATTTTAGAATTTTCAAAATCGATTTCTAACCATTTACTAAAGTCTCCTACAGTCTGGCGGAAAGCGCATAAAAATAAAATATGATCAATGAAAGAATTCGAAAATTTGCGTAACTTTAATTGTTTAACAATGGCCAGAAATTCGACTCCCAGACTAAGCTCAGAGCCACCGATTATTTGATCCGCCTTGTTAAAATAACGCTTTATTTCTCTATCAGCATGGTCCCATTGGTACTCGTTTGGGGAATTCAGAAAAGGTAATGATCTCGGGTTTAGCTCGAGATTAATTGCCCGCAAACCCAAATCCGTTAATTTAGATCGTAAAATTTCAGGTCGAATTTGAGATTGTAAAGTTGCTCGTGAACTCCATAATCGAATGCACTTCCCCGGCCCATTTCTACCTGTACGCCCCATCCTTTGTGTTGCTGATGCATGGGTAATAAATTCTGTACTCAACACCTCTCGACCATCTCGAAATTGGAGAATTTTATGGAACCCAGAATCAATTACTAAATCTACGCCTTCTACGGTTACTGCGCTTTCTAATAAATTAGTTGATAAAATTACCTTAGGGCCAGGATGCTCTAGTATTATCCTTTGCTCCTCCGGGCTCACGCCACCATGCATACAAAACACTGGACATTTCCAATTCGCAAGAAAATCTCTTACTCGATACAATTCCGATTTGCCAGGCAAAAACACGAGAGCTGAATTATGCGAATGTAATTTAAGATTGCTACGAATTTGATTTTCTAGTCCAACAAAACTCGGTAAAAGGGTATGCTCACTGTAAATTAGCTCTATTTTATATCTAGCCTCTTCCAATGCAAAAATTTTGAAATCTAAATAGTGTTGAATTCCAACATCATCAAGCGTTGCTGACAGTAGAGTGATTGAAGAAAATTTTCGTAATTTTAGTACTGCTAACGCAAAATCGAGCTCTCTACCTCGTTCATGCGCCTCATCGAACAGTATTAGTTCTGGTTCAAATGGAAAACCAGATTGTAAATAATTTAAAAAAATACCTGGAGTAACAATCAAAGCACGAGGATTATTAACAAAATGGCTTTCATAACGAATTTGAAAACTTAATTGTTCACTAAATAACGGCTTCAAGTACTGATATAAGCTTCGAACAATCACGCGCCGAGGCTGAACAATTATGAATGGAATACCTTCCTCAAATAGCCAGATTGGAATTCTAGTAGATTTTCCGCTGCCAGTCGATGCTTTAACCAGACAAGGGCCCCCATACTCTTTCAAATATTCAGAACGAATTCGATCAATAGGTAATTTACTTATCTCTCTAGCCATCTTTTCTCCATGGAGAAAACAAGTTTAATAGACGAAAAGCATTTGATAAACAATTCTTAAAAAAGAGTTTCGAGGCTTATCACGAAAAGTCTCTGAAATACTAATTGCTGGTTTTCTTAAGCTTTTGGCCAAGAATGGTATACTCATGATATAAGTCTTTGTAAGACTCACTGTTCATCTCACCAGAATTTTGCATTTCCAGAAGTCGCTGATAAATATCTTTCCTTTGATTCCTCAAATCTACGTTATCGTACCTGTTAGTAAATGCCATGTTAGTCCTAGATACCTTAGAGGCATTTTCACTTTGAAACGAGCTATTAGGACTGGACGGCGCCTCAGGTTCGGTAACGGATAGTTCGGAGTTGTCAGCAGGCTTAGCAATCTGTTCGTTTCCTACCACTTGAGATTCCACTAACTCTTGCAGAGCATCACGCATATTCGGATTAGCTTCCCAGAGATACTGGTATCGTGTGCGATCACCAGCTCCAGGTGGACGACCAATCTTGGCATTCTCCACTTTCGGACCTCCCCATTCATCGAGGTCATTTGAATCTAAATACTGGTCGATAGCGACTTGTATATTTTGATACTGCCACGGCTTCTCAACTGACTCCGATGCTGATTTCGAATCTTGGGAGAGTAACGATTCACTGTTATTTTCTATGGGCTTTTCTGAAAACGCCAATAATTCATTGTATCGATCTTCGATTTTGGGATAATAACCTTCAATTTCTTGTTGCTTCTGAACAAACTGCTGAATGTTTTGCTCATACTTTTGTAGCTCACCAGCTTGAGCTAGCTGCTCACGTACCTGCATTAGTTGCAAAAAATTATCTTGATTCGTCTGAATCGTCTGCTGCATGGACTGCATCATTAGATTCATCTTATCTTTATCTTCAGCCCGATTGAGGTCACTTAATGTTTTTTGATAGGACAACAATTCGTTAATGGAGGCAATGAGACTATTCTGACTTTGATTCGTCTGCTCAAGAAGACTAGCGATTTGGGCTTCCATGGCTGGATCATTTTTCTTTTTACCCGTAAAAAATCCTACAATAGAGCCCCAGAGATCGCCTAGCATACCGGCGTGTGAAACGCTAGGTTGACAAAAACCTAAACAAAGTATGAATCCAGATAAAATAAATTGTCTACAAAATATGGTTTTCATTATCATCTCCGGAAGTTACTACGACCTTTTAGGAGAAATTGTTTCCACAAAATCTCTAATATAGGGAAAGAGCGTATTCCATTGCGCAGGCTTTAAGATAAATTCCGGACTAATTTCAGTTAACTCACACTTTTCGTCGTAAGCTAAACTGAAACATATGCGCTCCGACTTCAAACCAAGAATTAATCCATGAAAGCGCATACTTAAAATGTGGCTACACGCATAAAAACGCTTCAAGAATTCTCGCCAGTCTCCCCTGTAGACAAAAACTGTAGCCTTAGGGTCAAGTAATCGAATCTTTCTCTCAAGCTCAACATCTTTTTCAAATAAAAAGTATTGACGCTTAATTCCAATACTGGCTAATTCTTTTATCCATTGATCCAATGGAGCATCTTTCCAACTTCGTAATACCACAGCCAGAGATTTACTTGACGAATACCTCTGAGGCAGATCAAAGTCCCAAACAAGGTCACGCGTTAACTCTATTTTGCTCGGATTCACACCCAGACTGGTAAGATAATCACGGGAGGCTTCATCACGCACCTCTATTAGACTTACAAAGAAGCTCGCACTCAGCACTAAATAATTCGAACTCTTGAACTTGAAAGGGGAAAAGCCTTGGCCAGACCACTGGAGAGTACATCCCATAACGCGTGCCAGCATACCGAATGCCAAATAATAGAGTAAGCTCTTCTGCGATGATTTGTCTTGTAATATACCCCCCGGCCCCAGACACATTCGCTCACGCCTACTTAAACGATCCAGTATCGCAGCTAAGTCATTTCTAAATATAACATCAGTCTGCTTCGATTCTATGGGCAGTTTAGATCTACTTGAACATATAATGCTATGCTCCTGAACTTCTTTTTGACGTCTTAATTGGCATATTAATAACAAATCATCGCCCAAGTTTCCGAAGCCAAAATAGCCAAGATGCACATGACCTGTGCGTTCCTTAAAGCGCAATGAGAATAAAATGAGAGTCAATAATATCAGTTTTATCAGCAACAATGTTGCAATACTACCTGACCATAAATTAGGGAAATTTATTTGACCTTGTTGAAAAAAACTCAAAAAAAATAGTACTGGGATAAAAATGGAACTAGATAACAAAATTTTTGCCCATAGCCAAGGTACAAAACTTGTCAGCCAAACTAACAATGATGCGATAATTAAGCAAGCTAGAGCCTCGTGGGAATTTGTGAGAGCCCAACTCGTCGACTGTACTAAAAAATAGCCTAAATCTTCTCTCCATGCCCCCAAATATACTACTGCCGAAGCAACAAGGGTTCTGAAAGGCCACAAGAATATCGAATGTAAAATACCATGTGCAGATTCAGAGCATCTGAGTTTGTATCTTTGCCAAATATTTTTCCAATGACTGAACAAAAGGGCTAATGCTATTACCCAAAGAATAAATTCCTGCTGCAGAGTGATATTCAGGTACCAATATCCAGAGCCTATGAACACAGCACCGATAAATGCGAAAGGATGTATCAATAATCCACAGATTATGAAGCAAATAGCTACTAAAAGTTCGTAAGCAGGTAGAAACTTTCTCTCCCAGATGGGCAAGTGTTTAGAACTGGATGCAAACTTTGCTATCTGAGTGGCTTCCAACAAAACCACTCTAGAAGGATCAAGTCGATGCCATAGGTATATATCATAAGCCTCAACAACCTCAGCAGACCAATTAAAACCCTGCCATTTACGTCCAATTTTTCTCTGAAACCATGCATCCCGGATCTGTTTTCCAGTAATCGCATTAGCTAAATTAGAATCGTTGTAAAGAGCTTGCTCCACTTGAAAGAGATCTATTTTTAATCCTTCTCGAAGGTCTAATACTAGTTGTTGAGAAGGTATACCCTGTGCTAGTGCCTCCTTCATTTGCTCTTCAGAGTTAATTAACCAGAAAAAAGTCGAAAGATTAGCAACTTTAATATCATTCGAACTTTCCCACTTGACTAATAATGTGGGCTTCCAATTTGAAGATAAAAATGTTGGATAACCTAAAAAAAAGAATATTAATGCAGAAATGAGAATGGTTATGAAAAGTAACGCTGTAGAGACTTTCCAATTGTATCTAGAATATATATTTTCTTTTATTCTCATTGTTGTATCTCAAAAAATAAAACACCCTGATTCCACAGGGTGTTTTAGACTGGTTTTGGAGGTCTTGGCGGACGCGGCGGACCAGGTTTCTTTGCCGCCGGTCGAGGCGGACCCGGGGGCCTAGGCACACCGGTACCGGGAGGTCTTGGCCTGGGTCTTGCACCCGCAACTCCCGGCTTCGGTCCGGGCGGTCTCGACATTCCTGGGCGAGGAGGCGTTGGAGGTTTCGGGCCCGGAGGTCTGGAGCCTGAGGGTCTATTACCCGGCGGGCCAGGACGCTTCTTGGGACCTGGAGGTCTTGGTTTCGGTGAGGCATGAGGGGCCACTGATTTGGGCGCAGGATTTGGTCGTGGACTTACAGGCCTACTCTCTGCTGGATCAGATGTTTCAGAAACTACAGGCGAATCACCATCGATGGGCTTTACTTCGTCGCCTCTACCTCGATCTATTAAGAGCTGATTAAGCTCCCTCTGTGCTTCACGAGCTGCATCCTGATCAGTGTTTTTCAACTTATCTACTTTGATCTTTAATGACACTACTTCATCGATTTTATCAAAACCGCGAACGCACACCTTATTACGGCCCGACTCCTTACAGACATAAAGCATATCGTCAGCAGCATCTCTTACCGCTTCAAGCGTATCGCCATCGGCAGGGTAAGATGCGACACCCACAGATAAGGTCACACTAAGCTCTCCTGCTTCAGTATTAAACTTTTTATTTTCTATATTCTTACGTAATTGTTCTGCAACCTTTTTCGCTTCGGGCTTTTCAGTTTTTGGTAAAATCTGACCAAACTCCTCCCCTCCATAACGCCCAGCCAAGTCGCCTTCACGAGTAACTACTTTGTATTGTTGTGCTACACCAGCCAATACAAAATCACCGATTGCATGACCATAGGTATCGTTGAAGCCCTTAAAGTGATCTATGTCAGACATAAAAAAAGCTACCTCATGCCCTTCAGTATCGGCTCGCTTAATCTCTTGTTCAAAAAAGTCCAGCATTGCTCTACGGTTATGCAATCCCGTCAGTGCATCGATAGTTGCCCATTCTTGTGTTTTCTTGAACATCCTCGCATTCTGAATTGCCATGGCCGCGAGAGAGGTTAAGATGGTAACTAAACGCATTTCATCGGCTTTATTTTCAGTCTTTTTGGCCTCAACAGCTTCTATATTAAGCACACCGAGCATTGCGTCTTTGGTTGCCAAGGGAGCACAGATATGAGTTTTCTTACCCGTGAATTTAGTCATTTGAGAAAGGTTCGGATCTGCCTTTAGGGACTCTGCATCAACTACCACATTCTTCTCGGCGACATATCCAACTATACCTTCACCCATATTGCAGCTAAATGCCTGAACTTCAGCTGCATCCCAGCCATGATGATTCGAGAGATTCAGCTGCTGCGTATCCGAATTTACAAGGATGATAGCAGCTTTGGTAGCTTTCATGTTACGAATTACATTTTCCATAGTGATATCAATCACTTCTCTGGGATCCAGTGTAGAGCCTACCACTTTTGCCATATTAGAAAGGGAAACCATCAAAGATGACAAAGCTAAAACCCTGTTCTTGGTGTCCTCCATTTGACCAGATATCTTCTGCGACTCCTTCTTCCTACGTATCAATTCGGCCTTGTAATCATCAATTGTTTTTTCCCCAGGCTTAGGCTCTTGCTTTTTATTTACTAGCATGTCCGTAACAAAACTCATAACCCCAGCTACGATGGCACCGGCTATAGAAACTGCATATACCAACATACTGAAAGCACTATTTAATTCATCTTCATCGCCGCCTAGAATTGCATCTTCGGTAGGCCAAAGCATTCCAATAGCCAATACAACTACAAAGGTTAAGAAAGAAGGAGCGCCTATTTTGAGTAAGGTTTGAAGCATGATCGCACTAACTCAGGCAAGTTTAACATAGGTTGAACAGTAATCTATAGAAAGAATATATTCCTTTAGCTTTGTTGAGAGCGCCATAAAACATAAGCAGTCACTAACAGAAAGATGAGATTCTGAGTCCAGCCTGCAAAAAAGGGTGAAATTAAGGCATTTTTACCAAATGGAATACAAAAACCCATGATCAAAAAATAAACGAAAGAAAGAACAAGACTAATTCCGAAGCCAACAAAACTACCTCCTCTAGCAGGACTTAAACCTAAAGCCGCACCCAATATACAAAAAATAACTGAAGCAAACGGAAAAGCAGTTTTTGAGTAAAAATCCACCCAAAGAGGAGTCGTAGATAATACTCCGCGAGAATCGTGGTAACGAATCAAATCCATCAACTCTTTATACGACATTTCTTGTCGTCGCTTAACCTCATAGTTACTCAAATCTCGAGAAGTCAAACCTAATTCAACATCATGAGACTGAAATCGACGATTAATTGATGCTGAGTTCCCTGGCTGCTCCATTGCCCAAGCACTGAAAATACCATCGTGCAGGGTCCACACTTGTCCGGACTTAAGGCTCCCTCGAGATGCGGTGAGAATTTCCTGTTGTCCCGTATACAGTAGCACGTCAAAGATCTCTCCTGTATTGACATCCATTTTTCCGATATGTAGCAATTTGTCATCACCAATACGTAGAACTACATTTTTTCGAAATCTTTCAGGTTGATGTTGCTTAATATGAACTCTAAAAATCTCTTGACGATTTTTTAGGGCGGGTGGCACTACTCTATCTTGAACATAAAGAACTATACAAAACACAAGAATGGCAAACAGCCATACTGGTCTAAGAGTGGAGAAAAAACTTATTCCACCTGCCTTTATTGCAACCAGTTCTGAATTTTTAGATAACTCAGCAAATACTAATAAGCCAGCTAATAAGCTGGCTGTTGGAAAGATAAAAAGCATATCTTTTGGTATAGAGCATAGAAACCATTCCAAGATAATTGCAGCCTCTATCTTGTTCTTAAAAATATAATCTAAAGCTTTTTGCATGGGATCCAATGCAATGATCAATGTTGTACCCATTAAACCAAACAGAAAAGGGCCCCAAAGCTTAAAAAATATATATTTATACAGAATTTTCATTGATTCATGAACTAATTTGACTGTTTTCAATCTTACCTTGTAAATTCTCTTTGGCCTTGAAATCACCATTATTGAGTCTTACATTTCTTGAGTCCACAGAATTAGAAGGTCTTAGATACAAAGCATTATCATTTCCTAACGCATCACCCAAAGCAATATTTTGGCTGGCATATAAGCCTCTGCGAGCGACTGCTCTCACATCTTTTTCAGCCTCAAGTTCTGGCCTTCCAGTCTTACCAAGAGCCCTAAATAAATCACTAGACTCATTAACTAAACGTCGCATATCCTCCGGTAGCATGGACATTTTATGATCAGGGCCCTCTAAATTTCGATCTATTGTAAAATGCTTTTCAATAAATTGAACACCCAAAGCAGTTGCTCCAACACCTACTGCAGTACCTAACGTATGATCCGATAGACCAACTGGCACATTAAATTCTTCTCTAAAACTTAATATTGTCCTCAAATGGACATCTTCCAGTTTGGGCGGATAATTAGAAATACAATGCAGTAGAATAACTGGATAATCAACGAGGAAATTTTGAGTCATCAACTCCTTAATTTCTTCTAATTTTGACATTCCAGTGGATATCACAATTGGTTTACCGGTGAATGTAATTTCCTCTATTAGATCATAATAAGTCATGTCTGAACTAGCTACCTTGAAAGCTGGTACTCCGATATTATTTAATATTTTTACGTACGAGTAGGTCAATGGAGTTGAAATAAACTGTAAGTTAAGAGATTCTGCTTGAAATTTAAGCGCTGCAAATTCATCAGGAGTCAACTCACATGACTTAAATATTTCAAAAGCTTCGTTTAAGGAAGGATGTAAAAACTCTCCCGTAAAGTAACTCTGAAACTTCACGCCATCTACACCAGTCTCCGCAGCTGCTGCAACCATCTCAGAAGCTAAAACTTTGTCGCCATTATGATTTAATCCTATTTCAGCTAATATGAAAGGGCGCTGCAACGCTATGTCTGAACTGAATTTATGAACTCCTATACTGAAATCATTCACTTAGAACCTCCCGAACTATTTTAGACAAAACTTTACCGTCGCAGCGGCCCTTTAATAGAGGGACCAGTTCACCCATCATTTTACCCATAGATCCAAGCCCAGACGCACTTAATGAGTTCTTGACTTTAATGACCTCTAATTTGATAGCATCCTCACTAAGTTGCTCAGGCATAAATTCACGTAAGACCTCAATCTTCTGTTTAGCTTCGACGACCGCCTCCGTACGATTATCTTTTTCCAAGAAGGAAATCGTTTCATTTAGACTTTTTATTTCTTTTTGTATTATTACGAGAATCTGATCATCATTGGCATCTTCTTTAGAGTCTATTTCAAGCTTTCTTATCGCACTCCAAACCATACGAATGACTCCTAAATTTAATGTATTACGAGCTTTCATCGCTGCTTTCATTGAATTTTGTATATTCTGTTTTAAGCTCATCCGTAACTCCTCAAATATGACTTAAATTATATTTTAATTTCTCTGATATAGGTCGAAAAGTAAAATAGAGGTTTTACCCCATCCGCGTCCAGGAGATTTATATGATTACAAAAAAGATCGTAGGAATAGTCATAAGCTTATCAATCGTGTGCTCTTTAGGGGCTTCGGAAATCTCAAGACAAGCACAGCTATTTTTTAAGGAAGCTCTCGAATTCAATGCTTCTGGTGATTACCCTTCTGCTGTTTCGAAATATATCGAGGCCTTCAATCAAGATAGCGACATTGCAGGCCTAACCGATGAAGGTTTACTTGAAAATTCACTAACTTATTTCAAAAAGATTTTGAAAGAGAGTCCTCAGGATTTGGAAATTCTTATGTGGCTTGGAACTATAGAAACCCTGCGTGGAGATATTCAATCGGCAATAGAGTATTACCAAAAGGTAGTAAATATTTCGGCTAATTCTCAACAGGGATTGGATGCAGATAAAGAAATTTTAAGACTAGAATCTGAAATCCGAACAAGGCAAGAATCAAAAATAGAAGAAAAAGAACAAGAACTTAAAAAACTGAATCAGACCCAAATTCTGCAAGATAAAATTAGGCGAGAGATGGAAAAAAAATATTCTAAACAAATAGAGACGCTTAAGGAAGAGATAAGCGAATTGAAAGCTCAGTCGAACAAACTAAAGGAAGAAAATCAAAAAGCCCGTGAAGAAAATCAGAAAATGCGCAAAGAACAGGAAGAACTCAAAGAAAAAAATGCACACCATCGTAGGATGTATTTATTTTATAAATATCGTAAAGGAAAGTAATCGAACTTTACAGTAAACTGTTTTGCTTACTTTGGATCATCTGATACAGTCTCTTATTTAAATCATCCATTTCATCTTTATTCAATTTTTTAACAACGCAGTCTAGTTGGGGCTTTAATATGTGAATGTGAGATCTATTTGCTCTAATAAGTCTCCCACCGCGAGGAAGAGTCTTGTGCGTCCCATGAAGATAGGCTGGTACAACAGGAACTCTGAGCCTACTCGATAAGTTAACCGCCCCCTCCTTGAACTCTTGAACCATACCATCAAAAGATCTTGTACCCTCCGCAAAAACACAAAGATTATATCCTTTTTTTACTAGCTTAAGAGCTTCTTTTACTGCACCTACGTCAGCACCTTCTCTTTTTACCGAAATATTACCTGCAGCGCGACTCATCAAACCCAGAGATGGAACTCTGTGAAGCTCCTCCTTCACCATAAAATTTACTAAATCAGGAAAATATGCCCATACTGTAACTGGGTCCCAATGAGAACAATGATTCATAACAAGTATATAAGGTCTTGAAAGACCAATGAGATTTTCCTCTCCAGAAACATCACATTCTGTGAGGGTCATGGAACAAAGAATTCGCGCAATCAATTTACCTAAAAATTGATGCACATTGTAAAAACCGTTGCTTGAATCTTCTGACATAATTATGTTACTTCTTAGTCTTATGAAGTTGATCGGTAAAGAAGAGTTTCAAGAAGAGCTTTGGAAGCAAAGTGGTGAAGATTTATTGCAACGCTTTCCGCAAGAGATCAAACAAAGCTACCAATTTATTTTTGCTTTAAGTGACTGGAAGAGTTTACTCCAACTGGAAAATGAAATTGTCCAAGAGCATGTCCAGTTCATGCAGTCATGTTTAATAGAAAGCATGATTCAATTAAGTATCAATGAAATTATGCACCCCTTACAGTATATAACTGAGGTAAAAACCAAAGGTCAAATCGAAATTCCTAGTCAATGTAAACTTGGAACTATCCACCGCATCTCAGAAATCGAAAGTACAACATCTTGGGAATTGAGTCGTCGGAGCTGTAATAGTAAAGATGATACGCCCGACGATTTACTGAAAGTCGAATCCCTTGATGAGGCCATTGATTCCATCACAGCTATTGAGTCCGAATGGCGTAAACAACGCTCTATCTTCAGCACAGAGTAAATTTGCAACTCTATTGCGGTGGGTTGGCGTGCTTTGCCACCATCGCTGCTAACAATGCATTTGCTATGTACCAAATAAATTCAGCCTGTAGTACCATTGGAATATAGTCCAAATCTACCTGAGGCATGAATGCACTAACCAATAAGAACCCCGCCAAACCAAACCCCATACCCTGCAGAAACGGCCTTAAAAATTTAATTTGGTAGCCGAAACCCACTAATATAAGTACCCAAAAGGCCGAACGAAAAACTGGATTAGCCACGTCTAACCCCATTAAAGCCTGATCCCACACTGGAATAGGGTAAGTAAGAAATCCTGGGAATTGATCCACCTGGTAATCCACACCAAAAGGCACTAGTCCGCTGCCAAATGCTAGCAAACCCAGCATTGCTAATGGATGTAGAAGACGAGTGATATTAGATTTTAGAAATGCGAAGGCGATGAGAAAAGCAGCTAACAACCGACTCCAAGCCGTACCTGAGATCGCTTGGTTTACTGCACTACCAACGTCCAAGAGTCCAGCTCCATACAAATGCTCATCACCCTTGTAATCGGCAGAAGAGCGTAAAATTTGTTCAATTCTTTTAGCGTCGGTTATGCCTGCAGATACAAGGAGAGCAGCGGCCCCTGCTACGTGAGGTGCAGCCATCGAGGTTCCCATAAATAACATGTAATCGTCTTTGGCGTTATCCTTAGCATAAATACTGTTTTGTAAGACTCCGTCCGGATAACCATCACCATTTTGATCAACCCGAACATTACCTCCTGGAGCAGCAATTGCGACCTCTTTACCTCGGCTTGAGTAAAACGTTATTGTTTCGTCATACTGAACAGCACTCACTGCCATGCACTCAGGAAACTTTGCGGGATAACCTATTCGTCCACCGGAATTTCCGGCAGCGCAGACTAGCAATACACCCTTGCTGGACGCATATTTGCAAGCTTTGCGCAATATCGAGGATGGAAATGGACCGCCAAGACTCATGTTAATTACATGAGCACCCTTATCAGCCGCCCACTTGATGGCATTCGCTATTGCGCCCAAACTTCCCCGACCGGAACCATCTAGGACCCTAAGAGGCATTATGGTCGCACCAGGTGCCACCCCAACAACTCCTAATCCGTTATTCGTCGATTGCGCGATCGTTCCTGCCACATGAGTACCATGCCCGTGATCATCATTAGCATGAGGATCGTCGTCGACGAAATCGTATGGATGCACAAACTGAGTTTCATTGAGGTCACGAACTTTAATGAAACGGTCATGATCTTCATAGGCAACACCTGTATCGATCACCGCGACAATTGCGCCGTGGCCCTGTACCTTAGAAAACGCTTCTGGAAGGTTTATTTGAGCCATGTGCCACTGGTGTTTGTAAAAAGGATCCTTGAAATCCGACGGATCAGGATTTCTGGGCTTTTTGAGACTATCCGCTTTGCCACGACTACCCACTAAAGTAAACACATAATTGGGCTCCACTGCTTCGATTAGAGGTGATGACTTCAATCTTTGGATCAGGCTTCGTACCCCTTTTGCTATTTTCACAAGACCTATTTTTTCGTGTGGGAAGAGGTCATATTGCTTGTAGTCTACACCGAACTTCGCTTCAAAATTATGGATTTGCTTACGTGTAACATTATTTTTGAAATCGACAACGATCCCGTCAACCAGGTTTTCACCGTTGAACGAGAATGAATTACCTACTACAATTTTACCGTCTTCGGGCTTGGGCTTCTCGGCCTCGTCCGCCACGCAGGTTGACACTAGTACACAAGTAATAAGAATTAATCGGAAGAGTTGCATAATCATTCCCCTTCTATGGTTTTCCTAATTCAGGATTGTTTAACAGTATATATTCATATCGATCCATCAATGTTCCGGTGGCTTCGTTAAACAGTGGATTACCACCCAAATAAACGCTGTCTACTGGATCGCCATATTCGTTAAGACCTTCGGTTTTAATCCAATGATCTATTCTATTTTTAACAGATTCTGACACATCGCTATTTTTATTGTGTATGGGCACAACAATTTTGCCGTCTTCCACAGACTCTCCCTACCTTAGTGATTTCACACAAGATCGTAATTACAATAAACTTAATCTAACTAAATTATAACATTTATGGGATACGACTTTGAAGCCATAGAACACTTGGTACACTACCAAGAACTATTGCTTATAAAAGTCTCGAAGACGAGACAATGTATCTTTATGAATCTGAAGCTTTTTAATCGCGCGATTTTCGATTTGACGAACCCTCTCACGCGTTACACCCATCATATTTCCAATCCAAGAGAGACTACGTGGAATTCCATCATCTAGACCAAACCGTAAGCTTATAATCATAGCCTCGCGCTCCGATAAAACCTTCATGACCTTATCAATTTGATCTCTTAGTACTTTCTTCAGTACCACGACCTCTGGCGAATTTTCCTCGTCGGTATCCTCTATGAAATCTTTAATTGAAGAGTCGGAATCATTAATCGAGGCCTCAATTGATACCGTATCTTGAACCATTGTTAGAAGGTTCTTGATCTGCGCCTCAGTAAGTCCTGTGCTAACACTGAGTTCTTCAATTGAAGGTTCACGGCCCCACTCATCCGTTAATTCTCGTCTAGCACGTTTTAGTTTATTAAGAGTCTCCATCACATGCACTGGAATTCTCACCACTCGAGGCTGTTCTGCGATAGCTCGTATTATCGATTGACGAATCCACCAAGTTGCGTAAGTGGAAAATTTATAACCTAGAGAATAATCAAATTTTTCTATGGAACGCAGCAAGCCCATGTTGCCTTCCTGAATAAGATCGAGGAATAAAATTCCACGATTCACATATTTTTTTGCAATATTTACTACTAATCTCAGGTTGGACTCGACCATCTCCTGCTTGGCATCAATATCCCCCATTTCGATTTTTTTTGCGAGCTCAACCTCTTTCTTATCATCAATCAAGTCAAGCTCTTTCAGATTAGTTAAGTAACTTTGTACAGGATTATCTAAGCCCTCAGTGATTAAAGAACTGGTCTTACTAGGGGCCTTGGGATGACCTCTACGCTTTCCTCTTAGCTTATTAAAACGTCGTTCAGCCATCATTCATTTCTTCAAATGATCCCATGCGTGAGTACTTCTCATTTCTTAAACGAACTCTTTCACTTGGTTCTAATGCAGCCACTGTGCCGATATTTCTCAGTATACTTTGCTTGACATCAGCGAATACTTGTTGGTAATTGCGGTGTGCCCCGCCCATGGGCTCTGGTATAACTTCATCAATTACACCTAATTCGCTAAGGTCACGAGACGTTAGTTTCAGAGCGTTCGCCGCTTCTTCAGACTTTGAAACATCTTTCCAAAGGATCGAAGCGCATCCCTCAGGGCTAATAACTGAATAAATACTGTTTTCTAGCATTAATACTCGATCACCTACTCCCAAAGCCACTGCACCACCGCTGCCACCTTCGCCTATTACTAAAGCTATAACGGGACATCTCAAAAAACTCATCTCAAAAATATTACGGGCAATAGCTTCACCCTGACCACGCTCTTCGGCACCTTTACCAGGATAGGCACCCGGAGTATCAATGAAGAGTATTAGTGGGCGCATGAATTTGTTTGCAAATTGCATTATACGCAGCGCCTTGCGGTATCCCTCTGGGTGTGGCATCCCAAAATTTCGAAAGATTTTTTCCTCCGTACCACGGCCTTTCTCGTGACCAATAACCACAACCGGCATACCATCCAATTTCGCTAACCCCCCAACAATTGCATGGTCATCTTCAAATTGACGACCACCATGTAATTCGACGAAATCTTCAAAGATAGCCTTAATGTAATCAGAGGTATAGGGTCGCTGTGGATGACGAGCAATTTGTGTTATCTCCCAAGCTGTCACATTGTTGTAAACCTCTTTACGCAAAGCTTCTAATTTATTAGTTAATTTTTCAATTTCGGAACTTAAGTCTAGCGTATCGCCATCAGATAGCTTACGTAACTCCTCGATTTTAGACTCGAGCTCTACGATCTTACCTTCAAAACTAAGTGGCTCAATGGCTTCCATAATATCTGCCATCCTTTTCTTTGAAGAAACTCAATACACGACCTAAAGTTTCACGGAGATCAAAGCGACTACAAATCATATCAATAACACCTTTTTCCAAGAGAAACTCTGAGGTTTGAAAACCTTCGGGCAATTTTTCATGGATAGTTTGCTCGATAACCCTTGGACCCGCAAAGCCTATCAAAGCCTGAGGTTCAGCAATTATTATATCCCCGAGCATTGCAAATGAAGCCGTGACACCTCCAGTGGTGGGATCACACAGTACAGACACAAAGGGTAAATGTTCCTTAGAAAGTCCCGCAATGGCCTGCCCTGTCTTAACCATTTGCATTAAAGACAAAATTCCCTCATGCATCCTGGCGCCACCTGAAGCACTGAAGATAATCAACGGAATATGCATTTCGCGAGATTTAGCTGCAGCTCGAGTTATTTTCTCCCCTACGACAGAGCCCATCGATCCCCCCATAAAACCAAAATCGAACAGCCCTAGAACTACTTTGTGACCCTGAATACAGGCTACTCCGGTAATTATAGCTTCTTCGCTCTGAGTTTTTTCTTGGGCACTTTCAACACGCTCTTTATAAGTTTTACTATCGGAAAAACTTAGAGGGTCTGACGGAACTAACCCCGCACCAAATTCTTCGAAGGTATCTTCATCGCACAAAGCTTCTATTCGATCAGAATTGGGTATTCTAAGATGCTTACCACATTGTGGACAGACATACAGATTCTTCACCAAATCCTTATTAAAGATTGTCTCTTCACAAGATGGACATTTAGTTGCCACATCTGGCAAGCCTTTTATCTTAGTGGTAAACCAGCCCATGCTGACCTCTTCGAGTCTATGTTTGTCACCTCAGTACATTTTTACAATTTACATGGAGGCGAATATTGCTTTAATTTGAGCTGCATTCTATCAACTGACGAAAGGGTTACGCAATTCAACTCTTGACACTTTTTAGATTATCTTTCTCAATGTCGCATTAATTAGTAGGACCAACGTTTGTTTACAGGTGGCTGTAAACGCAAATCGATACTCTTCTCTCCAAAAGTAGAATCTAACTCTTTTAAAAATGAAATTTGCGGATTAATTCTATATTCTTTTGGCAAAGTCAATTGAACATTATATCCCTGACTGCGGTAAATAACTTCGAGTTCTTGCTCACCGGGGTAAGCGCTGAGAATTTCTCTTAAGTGCTGCAATTGATTGACTTTGGTGTTGTGCTCATCGAGTGTCAGAGAAACTTTTAATTTCCAACGTACACTTTCATGTAGGTAGTCGATGAGTTCCATATCTTCAATAATAATTTGAGGTTCACCATTGAAACTCTGTAATTTTTTAGCACCAGAGACAAAAACTACTTGGTCATCATTAACTTTGAAGGTGACTTTCTTAAACTGTCTGGCAAAAATAACGCAATCTACAGATCCCGAAAAATCAGAAATTTTAAATGTGATCCAATCTTCACCCTTTTTATTTAGCCTTCGTCTGAAATTGGAAATCATACCGCCTGATAAAACAGGAGTCCCATCTACTAGTTGGGCCAAATCCTTACAGCGGGAGTTTACTGCTTTTTCGAGAGCCACTCTGTATTCATCTAATGGGTGTCCTGAAAAATAAATTCCCGTATACTCTTTCTCCCATGCCAATTGTTCCACCCGTGAATCTTTCTTACAATCTTCGAACCCATCACTGCGACTCTGTTGCTCGCCTTTTGCTTCAAACAGAAACCTCTGACCGCTCTTTTTATTTTTCTGATATTCTTGACCCTCTCGAATAAAACCATCTAGCACAGATAACTTCTGAGTACGCTCTCCAGGGAGTGCATCGAAAGCACCGACCTTGATGAGATTTTCGATTACCTTTTTATTTACAGTGAACAAGTCCACCCGATAGCAAAAGTCTCTAAGGCTCTCAAAAGGTATCTTTTCTCTCTCCTGAATAATAGTTTCAATCGCTTTAGAACCCACTTCCTTTATAGCACCTAATCCAAATAAAATTTTCTCTCCATCCACAGCAAATTCAAATTTCGACAGATTTACATCAGGAGCAAGAATTGGTATATCCATCCTGTGACAATCTTCAATTAGATAACAAACTTGCTCTTGACTATCATATTTGTCAGTAAGAGCTGCTGCCATAAATTCTTGAGGGTAGTGAGTTTTGAGGAAAGCCGTCTGATAGCAGATTAAGCCATAAGCTGCAGAATGAGATTTATTGAATCCATATTGAGCAAAGGTAGCCATGAGATTAAAGACTTCATTGGCATCATTTTCCTCGATACTGTGTAGCTCACTGGCTCCTTTGACAAATTTATCTCGGTGGAGGGGCATTTTATCAACGATTTTCTTACCCATAACCTTGCGCAGATCATCAGCCTCTGCCATGGTATAACCAGCTAAAATAACTGCTGTATTCATTACCTGTTCTTGATAAAGAAGAACTCCATATGTTTCCTTGAGAAGATTTTCTAATTTTTTATGTGGGTAGCTGATCTTAGCTGGGTCGTGACTACTCTCGCAGTAAACTTTATCCATACCCATACCCAATGGACCCGGTCGACCAAGAGCCACCAGGGCAATGATATCTTCAAAACGCTTCGGTCGCATCTCTACCAGAATACTTTTAAACAAATCAGAATCCACCTGAAACAATCCCGGTGTATGAGCACTGGATAGAATCTCAAATACCTTGGGGTCATCTAGTGGAATTGTATCTATATCCAGCCTTATCGAACGATTAGATTCAATATGACCGAGAGCATCTTCGATCACTGTGAGAGTAGATAATCCAAGAAAATCCATCTTTAATAGACCTTGGGATTCTAAAACTGAACCATCATACTGGGTAGATACATTACCACCAAAGCCAGCTAAGGGAACGTAATCTGAAACCTCATCAGGTGCTATCACGACACCAGCCGCATGAATACCGGTATGCCTAGCCAAACCTTCTAATTTTATTGCAACATCGAATAATTGAGGATATTGATCTTGCCAACGCTGCATTTCAATGGAATCCTCAACGGCTGCTTCTAGATTTTTTGAGTCTGTAGGAACCGCCTTACTTATTTCATTCGCCTCATCAAAAGATATTTCCATGACTCTGGCAACGTCTTTAAGTACTGCCTTAGATTTGAGTTTCCCATAAGTAATGATCTGTGCTACTTTCTCAGCACCATATTTTTCTTTGACATATTCTATAACTTCTTCGCGTCTCCGAAAGCAAAAATCGATATCAATATCCGGCATACTTATTCTATCGGGGTTGAGAAATCGCTCAAAAAATAGACCATACTTTAGTGGATCTA
Source organism: uncultured bacterium (assembly GCA_964603885.1). Classification (GTDB taxonomy): domain Bacteria; phylum Muiribacteriota; class UBA6191; order UBA6191; family UBA6191; genus JAYZAC01. The sequence goes on along the minus strand of CAZRWM010000003.1, from coordinate 32,082 downwards.
GATTCGTTATTCCTAACAAGTATGAAACCATGGACCCTGCTGCCGAACCCCTACCAGGCCCGACTGGTATTCCTCGATCACGAGCCGCTTGAATAAAGTCAGCAACAATCAAGAAATAGGCTGAATAGCCCATATTTTTAATCACTGCTAACTCAAAATCGAGACGTTCATAAATTTCCTCAGTAATGTCTTTGTAACGATCTTCTAGCGCTTCCTTGCAACGATGTTTTAAATAGCTATCTTCATCGTACTCTACAGGTATAGGAAAACGAGGCAAATAAAGATTCCCAAACTGTAATTCAACATTACAAGCCTCAGCAATTTTTAAGGTATTCGCACAAGCCGCAGGAAAGTCCGTAAATAATTCATACATTGCAGCAGTACTCTTGAAGTAGAATTCCCTGTTCACAAAGCGAGGTCGTCTAGGATCACTGATGGTCATCTTTTCGTTGATTGCCATCAAAATTTCATGAGATTCAGCGTCTTCCCTATTAGTGTAGTAGCTGTCATTACTGGCAACCAACGGAACCTCTGTTAGTTCGCTCAATTGCTTAAATTTTTTGTTGAGATCCAAATCTTCAGATAACTTATGATTTACTATCTCCAAATAAAGATTTCCTTCCCCAAAAAATTGTTTCTTTTCTTTTATATATTCTACTGCTTGATCCTGCTTACCTTTTGCAAGAAGAGTATTTAAAATGCCTTTTTTCTGAGCTATTACACAAATTAAATCATGAGCATGTTTCACTAATACTTCCTCATCAACTCTCGGGAGAAAATGAAATCCTTCTGTCCAGGCTAGCGACGTCAGTTTCATTAAACTCTCATACCCCGAGTAGTTCTTAGCGTAGAGAAGTAAAGAGTGATTTTCCTGCATATCCGGTATTTTCTTAACATGCCTTGAGCCCTCAGTCACAATGAGTTCGAGTGCTATAATCGGTTTGATACCGGCCTTTTTACAGGCACTGTAGAAATCTACAGCTGCAAACATATTACCCAGATCAGTTATTGCCAAAGCTGGTTGTTTGAACTCAACTGCTAAAGCAACTAGATCTTTAATTCTGGAGGATGCCTTTAATAGCGAATATTCTGAATGAACATGGAGGTGTACGAAATTATTCTTCTTAGCCATCTCAACATATTATATTAATTACACTAGCTATTGGAGATAAATTCTTGATAGTCAGCAGTGAATTTTTAACTAAAAGTAAATTATATTACCAAAGATAATTTAGTTGATCCATTCTCCCGCCCGCATCACTCTTTTCACCGGGTTAACCCCAAAGTGATATGGTAAAATACGATAGTCAGAGCCATCTAAAACTAAAAGGTCGGCTACTTTACCTCTTTCAATGCTACCGACATTCTCCTGGTCTCCAAGGGCGCATGCTCCATTAAAAGTTGCAGCATTAAGAGCTTCTTCAGGGCTCATGTTCATTGTCAGACACGCTAAAGATATAATCATTGGCATACTCTCAGTGTAACAACTTCCAGGATTACAGTCTGTGGACAGAGCAACAGCAGCTCCCGAATCAATCAACTTCCTGGCTGGGGCAGGCTTTTTCATTAGTGAGTAAGCTGTTCCTGGTAATAAATTTGCGATAGTTTTACTGTTGGCAACAGCCCTAATTCCTTGATCTGTTATAGCAACTAAATGATCAACACTCATAGCACCCATAGCGCATCCTATCTCGGTACCCCCAATTGCTTCGATTTCATCAGAATGTAATCTCAAACGAAGACCTTGGTCGACAGCGGCCTGAAAAATTTGTTCGGTTTGAATCGCATTGAATACACCAGCCTCGCAAAATACATCGCAGTAATCAGCAAGTCCCTTAGCTCCAATAATTGGTAACATTTCATTACATATGAGACGTACGAAGTCATCTGGGGATTTTTTGAAGTCGGGTGGGATCGCATGGGCACCCAAAAAAGTACGGAAAATATTTTGCTTATTTTCATCCCGAAGCTCCGTAATTAGTTTAAGAGCACGAATCTCTTGATCGGTATCTAGACCATAGCCAGATTTGATCTCTACAGTTGTACTTCCATGTTGAAGCATCCGTAAAAGCCTACTTCGGGTCTGTCTGAGAATAGACTCGTCATCAGCCTCGGCAAACATCTTACTAGAATTCAAAATACCGCCTCCGGCATTCAGAATTTCCATATAAGATAAGCCTTCACATCTCATTGCAAATTCTTTTTCACGTGTACCAGCAAAAAGTACATGAGTATGAGAATCCACAAATCCGGGAACCACTGCTCTTCCACCAACATCATAAACATCTACTTCAGGCAATTCAGAAACAAACTTATTCAGTGAGCTTGCGCTACCCATAGCTAGTATACGGCCATTTTCTACTAATATAGTAGCATTCTCAATCACACCAACATCTCTTAATTCTAATCCTCGCTTTGGTTTCAAATCTTGGTTGGCACATGTAACGAGTTGCTTGATTCCTGTCACAGCAGATTTCATCATTCAACTCCCATAGGAATCTTAATTCCACTGGATTGTGCTTCGGCTTTAGCTTCTGAATAGCCCGCGTCTACATGCCGTATTACGCCCATTTGAGGATCACTAGTTAATACTCTAGAAAGCCTCATAGCCGCCGCGTCGGTGCCGTCTGCCACAATAACCATTCCAGCGTGTATAGATTTTCCCATACCCACACCACCTCCCTGATGATAACTAATCCACGTGGCGCCATTGACAGCATTAATTAACCCATTCAGCAAAGGCCAGTCTGCTACCGCATCAGATCCGTCCAACATACCCTCAGTCTCGCGATTCGGCGAAGCAACTGAACCACAATCAAGATGATCCCGTCCGATGACAATTGGTGCAGAGACATCGCCACTGCGTACTAAGTCGTTTAAGACCAATGCAAATTTTTCTCGCTCACCAAACTTTAACCAGCAAATGCGACTCGGTAAACCTTGAAATTTGACTTGCTTTTGAGCTTTAGTTATCCATCTCTTAAGCGCATCATTCTCCGGAAACGCTTCCAAAATAGCTTTATCCGTACGATAGATGTCTTCTGGGTCACCGGATAATGCTACCCAACGAAAAGGACCTGAACCTTCACAAAACAATGGCCGAATGTACTCTGGTACGAAGCCCGGAATTTGAAAGGCATTCTTAACACCCTGGGCTTGTGCTTCACCTCGAATATTATTTCCATAATCGAAAGTTATACTACCTCTTCTTTGGAATTCCAACATCGCCTCTACATGCGTCACAACTGTTTTTCTAGATTTTTGGATATAGTTATCTGGGTCACTTTGTCTCAAATCTGTAGCCTCAGAAAAAGATAAACCATACGGTACATAGCCGTGTAACATATCATGAGCACTGGTTTGATCGGTAACCACCTCTGGCTTAAAATTAAGCTCCAATAAACGTGGTAAAATGTCGGCACAATTGCCCAGTAACCCTACGGAGAGTGGCACAGACCGTTCCCTTGCATCTTCTGCCAGTTCAATCGCATGCTCTATATTTTCAGCTTTTACATTGAGATATTTCTCCTTAATCCTCCGGTCAATTCGCGCCTCTTCAACTTCGATACAGACAGCAACACCCTCATTCATAGTAACTGCTAATGGCTGTGCACCACCCATGCCACCCAGACCCCCTGTTAAAGTGATCGTGCCCTTGAGTGAACCATTAAAATGCTTGCGAGCAAGAGAAGCTAAAGTTTCGTAGGTTCCTTGAAGAATCCCCTGGGTCCCAATGTAAATCCAACTTCCAGCCGTCATCTGACCGTACATCATAAGGCCCTTCTTCTCAAGTTCTCTAAAGTGCTCCCAAGTTGCCCAATCGCCAACCAGATTAGAATTTGCGATGAGTACTTTAGGAGCATCTACATGCGTCCTAAACACTCCCACTGGCTTACCAGATTGAACCATCAAAGTCTCGTCTTCATTTAATTCTTGCAAGCACTTTAATATCGCCTCAAATGCCTCCCAATTTCGAGCTGCTCTGCCAATGCCGCCATACACTACTAATTCCTGCCAGTTTTCAGCAACCTCGGGCGAAAGATTATGCTGTATCATTCTATAAGCAGCTTCAATCTGCCAATTTTTGCAAGTTAATTTGTTCCCAATTGGTGGATGTATTTCTTGTCGCATAATGAATCCCTTTTTACGTATTATACTTTAGTTTTACTAAAGATTTCTGAGATGAGAAAATTGTGGATCATAGTTCAACGATAAACGAGTACGATATGTGGTATTTCCCAAATCATGGATAGACTAACGAATCCATTACGATCTACAAATGAAGACTTCTTGGAATTCGTTTTTCTTTTGCAAAATTGTTTGCATGACGAAGGACTATTTTCGCCCGATGAAATATCCAAGGTAGAGACAAACCTTCCAATGAATAACGAAAATCAAATAGCTAGGCAGCGTTTTCTTTTCTTTCGAAGCGATATTTGTCTAGTAATTGATAAGAATATTCATGGAGGGTATGGCGAAGATCAGTATTATCGACCACAGAATAAACTCGGTTCTCAGCATGCCCTAATAATAGCTCACGCTCCTCTTGTGCGTCAGAGAGATTATCTAAACGGCCGTAATAGCTTGAAACAAATACCTCGATTTCAGAGATTAGGTATTCTCTCGGACGAGTTTAAGACTAACTGTTTTTTATATTTAGATTTACCCGATAACCTCAATCTGCTAACTAAAGATTTAGGTCTTACAGGAAGTACCCTAGAATTTCTAATAAAAATTTTACACTTCCATGTCGAGGCCATGCAGAGAATCTGCCATGGACAAAACCTACGTGAAATGGATGTATCAAATCTAAAAGCTGGAGTGGAAAATTTCAAATATGAAGCCCTCAATACTTATAAAACTTTTTATAAAAAAGACTCCCAATTACAAAACTTAGACCCATTGTCAGATGGCCATGGAATGATAAATATGAAAGATGGCTCTGATGTACTTTTATTTGATAAATCTATAGATGGCGTTAGCTCAAGCGTAAAAAGACAATGCCCAATACCAAAAATGGGTACAAACTTTTTATTCCATAGCAGCGGCCAACTTGAAATTAGGAGATTAATTTCTTCATCTATATTATCTCCAGACCAATTCCCAAATGATGAAAAGATGAGTCAGATGACTCATCACTTTATGCGCTATCTTCACTTATTACAAAAAGATATTCAAAAGACATCCCACATAATTGAATTTTTTTTAACTTGAGCACCAACTTGATAAAGTGATTTACACATGAAAATAAACAAAAAAGATTTTGAGTGGCTTGTGGAACAGAATATATGCGATGCAAAAACTGCAGAGACTGTATACGAAGCACTAATGGAACGAGGTCGATCATCTAATTCATTAAGCATCTCTAACGTAGCTTATTTTCTAGGCGGCGTGATCATCATGATAGCTTTTGGATTTTTCATGGCGAACTCCTGGAAAAATTTTAGAGGTATAGAAATTTCAATAATAATTGGCCTGGTAATATTCTTTCTGGGCTGGACTGGCCACACCCTCTTTCATAAGCCTAATTTGCGGGTGCCAGGCGGTATTCTGATAGCCTGTTGTGTTACCATTTCTCCACTAGTAATTTATGGACTTCAGCTAGAATTAGGATGGTGGCCTGAAATAAATTCTATGAAAACCCACCATTATCACCAACACATTCGTCCTTCTTGGGTGGTTTTGGAATTAAGCACTATAATGGTTGGATTACTTACTCTTAGACGCTATCGATTTGGATTCATATTATTTCCCATATCACTGGCTAGCTTTTATCTATCCATGGATATAACTCCATATTTACTAAATTCAGAGGTTTCTTGGCAAATCAAAAAATATATCAGTATGCTAGTGGGTTCCGTAATGTGCATTTTTGCTTTCTGCCTAGATATAACTGGAAAGAGAGATCTCAGTTTCTGGCTGTATTTATTTGGTTTCGTTACTTTCTGGATTGCCTTGAGCCTTCTATTATTTTTGGATAAACCATCTGAAGCTGGTCGTATGGTCTACGCGACGCTTAACTTGGGATTCATCTTTTTCTCAATCCTTGTACAGCGTAACGTATTTACTGTTTTAGGTGGTATTGGATTTTTCGGCTATCTGGCCTATCTATCGAGCAAAATCTTTGCTGATTCTATTTTTTTTACTTTTGGTGTAGCTTTGATAGGAATCGCTATAATTGCGTTTGGTGTTCAATATCAAAAATATCGTACTCTTATTCTGAGAACCTATAAAAAAATGATACCAAAAACATTATGGGCTTTATTTCCCGCCATTAACGAGGACAGCGTAGCTTAAAGCTGCAATATTAAAACCTGAATTGTCTAGTTTCAAACCCTCAGACATCGATGAATCTTTGAGTTCTGGCACCAATTCCCATGAATTAGAAAAAATAGAATGCCTAAAATCAACAGATTTATTTAAGGGGTTAAAAATAACAATTAAGGGCGTCGGTCCTGTATAGTAAGCTACTATCAGACCTGGTATACGACTTTGCCCTAGCTCTGCGTTTAAGAATTTGAGTTGTTTAATAACTGACTCACTATTTTCCTGCCTTAAAGTTTTGTAAGCCTTTCGCACTTTGATCTGTCTCACGAATTCATCAACACTGAACCTAATTAATGTTCTATCCACTTTCAGTTCTTTTGAGCGCAAGCGAGAAGTCCAATAATCCCATTCGTTGTAATTTTTTTCTTTCGAGGGCAGACCGACTCCCCAATTATTTGAGTTGTAGGAATAGTCAAGACGATTAAAATAGTCTCCTGCATTATAGCTATCTCCATCTCCAGATTTTGAGCGTAACATCTCTGATCCAGCATGAAAAAAAGGAATACCTTGACTAAAATTGACGACAGCCAAAGCTAATAGCTGCATACGAACACGTTGACGAATCTGTAAGTCGCCTGAGTCTAGCGGCGTTTTAGCCAATATCTGATCCCAAAGAGTATAGTTGTCGTGAGCAGAGACATATTGAACTGTCTCTTGCGGGTCAAGAGCATATCCAGCTCCTGGTTGACCGCCATAGTTTAACTGAGAACCCAATATTGAACCCTGGGAATAGGTATTCAATGTAATATTTGCAAGATTACCTGATATTCCTAAGCGAACAAGGTCAGTAAGCTCTTCAAAGTTCTTTCTTCTTGTAGATATATCGACTAATTTTCCTTCGGTATTACTGGGATTAAAAACATCCAAAAGTCCATTAGACCAACCTTGATTAGGTAAACTACTATGCATGTAATTACCTCCTCTAACCGCATCTCGCATACGATCATTAAAGGTGCCAATACCAGTACCTGCAGCATTGGATTGATTCATTGGTAGGTAACCGGGTTTATCATGTAATGAACCAAAAGCCCAGCCTTCCCCATAAATAATAATATCACTGCCATCAGGCAGAGCATCTAAAGCCTTTCTTACACTAGCTAAATTCTGGACAGTATGATGCCCCATAAGATCAAATCGAAATCCATCTATGTGGTAATGTTTTGCAAAGCGCACAATACTATCAACCATTAGTTTCAACATCATTGGACGTTCAGAAGCTGTATCAGGACAGCAAGTACTCTGAAGAGGATACAGATTCTGATTTGTACGATAATAATAACCGGGCACTATCTTATCCAATACTGCTCCAGGATCATCAGCAGCTTGATGGGTGTGATTAAAAACCACGTCCATAACTACACTCAAATTTTGATCATGGAGACATTTAATCATGTTTCGAGCCTCGAGAATACGTGACACACCATCCGGATTTAAAGCATATGAGCCCTCTACCACTCCGTAGTGATAGGGGTCATATCCCCAATTAAATCCATCCTTATCTTTAATTTTAGAAATCTCATGCTGAGGTCGTTGACTAGCGGGGTCCGCTGGGACATCAATCAGTTGCTTAATCTGCTTTTGACTCATTTCCTCGACAGTGCCAATGTCAAAAAAAGGCAGAAGATGGACGTGCGTTAAACCTGCTCTAGTAAGACGACGTAAATGACGATTAGCTAAGGAACTTGGCTCACAGAAAGCTACATATTTGCCACGTTTATAATCTGCTAGCAAATCATCATTCATAGAGAAGTCACGGATATGTAATTCGTAAATAATGCTATCCTCGTATGCTATTGAACGTCGAGTATAATGATTCCACCCTTCTGGCTTTGTAGTAGGGCTTGCTAGATTGATGATTTGAGATTTATTCGAATTAACGGAGAGTGAAACTGAATACGGATCAGTGACTAAATGACTTATGATTTGATTTCTATATGGATTAAATAGATTGACTTCAAACTTGTAATATAAGTTTTCCCATCTTTTGTTCATAGGGACTTCCCAGACCCCATCCTGCCATTTCATATTCACAATTCTGAATGGTAAATCGGCCGTACCAGACTTATATAGATAAAGCTTTACCCAATTGGCAGTTGGAGCCCACATTTTTAGCTTATTTGCATCCCAGTCTAGGCCAAGAGTGCCACTGTAAAAGTACAGATCATCCAACACACCAAGTATTTTGATCTTAGTAGCGATTACTTCATCCTTATCTATTGCAAAAAGTTGTAATGCTGTCTTTAAAATCTGAGGTGACCATTGTTTTGGGATAGTAAAATTACTCCCACTTCTATCCAATCGAATCAATACATCACAATTGAGTTTCAGTTCAGAAAAACTTGAAGGAATCCAATATTTTGTTGCCGAACAAAGATACGTATCGAAGCCAACCCCAGGATTTTGGGGCCATGAGATCTTATTATACTCTTCAAAAATCGCGTTAAATTGTGCAGACCAACAAATATTTAATGAGAATAAAAAAGGCAACAAACTTATCCGGCACATATAAAATTCTCACTCCCAAAATAATTACTGGAATACCCAGCAGTCATATAAACTCTCTAAAAATCTTAGTTATAAAATTTCAAACTTTCCAGTAATTCATAAAACTCAGGAAGAGAAATAGCCGCGCATTCTGGCTGATCTAAGCTTACTTCTTCCTTTGAAAGCAAATTAGCAACCGCAAATGCCATAGCGATTCGGTGATCATGATAGCACTTTACCTTACCGCCACTTATAACTTGTGGACCTTCCAATTCAAAACCATCCTCAAACTCCTGAATTGAAACTCCTAAGGCTCTCAGATTATCTACAATAGCTCTTAATCGATCACACTCTTTGACTCTCAATTCTTGTGCACCACGAACGATTGTTCGTCCATTCATTTGTGTTGCCAAGACCGCTAGAATAGGAATCTCGTCAACCAAGCTAGGTACCAAAGAATTGTGGATTGAGACACCCAATAAATCACTACTGTGTATACTAAGGTCACAAATCTCTTCTCCGTAAATAAACCTTGGATTACTTCTTCGGTAGTCAGCACCGGCTTGCCTAAGAACATCTAGAAATCCAGTTCTGGTATTATTCATCAATACATTCTTAAATTTTACACAACTAGATTTGACTGCTAACGCCGCGGCGGCAAAAAATGCTACTGAGCTGGGGTCAGCAGGAACCTCCCACTCAATAGGACTCAACGGATTTTGAAGAGAATCAACGAAGATATCGATACCCTGAACTGAAATATTAGCCCCCATAGAAATCAGGAGATTCTCGGTATGATTTCTTGTTTGAAATGGATCAGTGATCATACTTGAACCCTTTGCACCCAATGCAGCCAAAATGAGTGCAGATTTTACTTGAGCACTCGCAATTGGTAATTTGTAGTTAGCACCTTTCAATAGGCTTGCACTCAACTTTACCGGCAGTCGATCATTTATCAACTCGAATTTAGCGCCAAATTTTTCTAAAGGTTTAATGACTCGACCCATGGGTCTTGAACTTAGAGACTCATCGCCTGTAAATTCAGCAGAAATTCCTTGCCCCGCTAGTAGACCCATGAGTAAACGTGCAGTAGTCCCTGAGTTACCACAATTCAGTTGATTCTGCGGTACCTGTAGTAAATCTCCGTGAACCGTAGCGCGACCATTAGTAATTTCAATTTTAACACCCAACTGTCTCAACACATTCGCTGTAGATTCAACATCTTTCCCACTACCCAGATTACTAATTTTACTCACACCTCGAGCAAGACTAGCAAACATTAGACTTCGATGAGAAAGACTCTTATCTCCTGGTAAATGCAAGGTACCCAACAATTTCATTACGACAATTCCAGCTACATATGCATGGCTATTTTTAAGGGGTCGCTTTCTTGTTCAAGATCATCATCCTTAGAGTACTCAGTCCCTATGCTGCGACCTAACGCATTACTTACACCGCGGCATAAACGCATCATATGTGAGAACTCATTAGGTAATAAAGCCTGAGGACCATCACACAATGCCTCTTCAGGCCTGTGATGTACATCAACAATTAATCCATCACAACCCGCACCAATGCCTGCCAGAGCGTGCGGGATAACCATAGATCGTTTACCAGATGAATGACTAGGATCTACAATTATAGGTAAATGACTAACCTTTCTGAGAGCCGGAATAATTGAGATATCTAGTGTATTGCGAGCATGATCACAAAAGGTTCTTACACCCCTTTCACAAAGCACTACATCGTAACATCCATTACTTAACAGATATTCCGCCGATAATAAAGTTTCATCGAGAGTTGCACACATTCCTCTCTTCAGTAGTACAGGTCTTCTGGCAGTAGCCACCTTCTCAAGCAATCTGAAGTTCTGCATATTACGAGCCCCGATCTGTAACATATGGGAATACTGAGCTACAAGCTCAACATCTTTATCACATACGACTTCCGTAACAAATGGTAAACCACTAATTTCGCTTGCCCTTGCCAGAATTTCTAATCCCCTTTCACCCAAACCCTGAAAAGAGTAAGGTGAGGTTCGCGGTTTGAAAGCGCCTCCTCGCAACATCTGTGCTCCACGATCACGTACCATTTTTGCAATTGTTATCGTAAAATCTTCCGTCTCCACGGCACATGGTCCAGCAATCATTACAATTTCCGTACCACCAAATTTGACGCCTTTTACATCAACCACTGTGGGTTCTGACTTCACTTGCCGACTGGCTAACTTCCAAGATTTGGTTACCCGCATTATCTTAAAAACTCCAGGTAGAATTTCAAGATGCGACTTTGTCAGACCATAGTCACCGTCCCCTGTGACTCCGATAGCTACTTTCCCCGCGCCTGGCATCAAATGATCCTTAAAACCAGCCTCTCGCACCTTGGAGGTGATGTGATTAATCTGTTGTTCAGTAGCATCACTATTCATAATAATAAGCATTAAATTATTCCTTTTTTCTCATTTGTTTTAAAGTTTCGCCCCATTCCCGCACGGGATCATTTGAATTTTCCAGAATTTCAAGAAGATGTGATCCAACCACAGCGCCATCAGCATATTCTAAAATCTGTTCGACATCATTTGAGGAGCGGATCCCAAAACCCACAATGAAGGGGACTCCAGCAAACTTTCTGATACGCTGAAGGTAATTCTTCAGATCATAATTCTCTGCTATACCCTTACTTCCGGTAACACCCAGAATACTCGTGGCATAAAGTAAATGTCTTGCTAAATCACCTAGTTTTTTTATTCTTTCATCCGATGAATTAGGGGCAACTATCAGTATTGGACTTATCTCAAATTTGTGGCACAGCTGAAGATATTGAGAAGCTTCTTCAGGCGGTAAATCAGGTAGAATCAATCCATCAACACCACACACACTACAGTCACTTACAAATCGTTCCAAACCGTAAGATTGAATTGGATTGATGTAACCCATTAAAACAATCGCTATATCACTCTGCTTGCGAATATCGCTGACAATTTCTAATATCCAATCTAATGTTACGCCATTGTTAAGTGCTTTTTGTGAAGCTTCCTGAATTACAGGACCGTCAGCTAGAGGGTCAGAAAATGGCATCCCTAACTCGATCATTTTAACTCCGCTATCTTGAGCCTTCATAACAAGTTTGACGGTATCTTCTTTTCGTGGAAAGCCAGCCGTGAGAAATGGTACTAGCAAACCTTCCTGTTTGGCAAAGAGCTCAGGAATCCTACTCATAATAAATCCTTTCCAAGCGCTTCAGCAACAGTATGTACATCCTTATCTCCACGCCCGGATAGGCACAAAACTACTTTTTGATGAGGCCTTATAATAGTTCCGTTTTTTTTCAATGCCGCAATCGCATGAGCAGTTTCAAGGGCAGGCAACAGGCCTTCCAGACGACTCATCCACTGAAAAGCCTCCAGTGCCTCGTCATCAGAAGCATCAACATAAGTGACCCGACCTGATTTCTTTAGGAAAGCATGCTCTGGACCAACTCCCGGATAGTCTAATCCAGCTGAGATAGAGTGAGGTAGCGAAACCTGTCCATGTTCGTTTTGCAACAGATAGCTAGCTGAACCATGCAGAATACCAAAAGAACCTTTACTCATAGTAGCGGCATGCGCCTCACTGTCAATACCAAGTCCTGAAGCCTCCACTCCAATTAAATTTATGGGAGTTGTTATCATAGGATAAAACATTCCAATTGCATTAGACCCGCCACCAACGCATGCGATAGCATGGTCAGGAAATTCGCTTTTTCCTAATTTTTTCCACTGACTAAGGGTTTCCTCACCTATAATTTTTTGAAAGTCTCTAACTATTTTAGGATAAGGGTGAGGTCCGACAACTGATCCAATCAGATAATAGCTATCATTAACATTAGCCACCCAATCTCTAATCGCTTCATTAGTAGCATCCTTAAGTGTAGATGTACCTGAAGTTACAGGTATTACTTTAGCTCCCATGAGCTCCATTCGAAATACATTGAGAGATTGCCGACGAATATCTTCAGCACCCATATAGACAAAGCATTCTAAATTCATACGAGCGCAAACTGTAGCTGTAGCCACGCCATGTTGGCCCGCACCAGTTTCAGCAATGATTCTTCTCTTGCCCATGCGCTTAGCCAATAGTATCTGCCCTAAAGCATTATTTATTTTATGGGCACCGGTATGATTCAAATCTTCGCGCTTAAGATACACTTCAAAATTTAGTTCTTCAGAGATTCTCGGAGCGAGCGCCAAAGGACTAGGACGTCCTACATAGTGTTGTAGAAGTTGATCTAGCTCACATTGAAAGGCATCCTCTTTAGAGGCCCGTAAATAAGTTTGCTCCAGTTCCTGCAAAGCTGGTAAAAGTGCCTCCGGTACATATTTGCCACCAAATTCCTCAAAATGACCTCGCGAATCTGGATAAACGTAATTTTCAAACATAAATTGTCCCAGCTACTAAATGATAGTACCTCTATGATGAAGGCCCAAGCGATTCATTTTCTGGGTCAATTTCGAAATCTTATCCACACACTTAATCCCAGGAGCCAATTCCAACCCGGAATTATAATCAAGTCCAAGAGGCAACTGATGCCAATTTACGGCCGAACACACAATAGTATCCAGATTAGACACTGACAATCCCCCTGATAATATGTAGGGCTTATTTAATTTCAGAAAATTTAATTGTTGCCAATCAAATACTTCTCCCGTACCACCAGCTTGATTTTTTCGGTATGTATCAAATAAGAAACCGTCAACTAAATCGTCTATTGCTTCACAGTCCGATTGTAAATTCTGATTTTTCACTCTTATCGCTTTCACTAATCCCACAGAATCCAACTCATTTCTAATGGTCCTCAAATAATCCAAATCTTCTTCTCCGTGTAATTGAATTACATCAGGCTTTAAATCATTAGCAATCGTTATTAATGAATCAATTGGCTCATTGACAACTACTAAAAATAGCTGGACATTTGCAGATAAGTACTTCTTCAAGGCTAGCATGGAAGAACCTGATACATGACGGGGACTGGGCTGAAAATGAATCATGCCAACTGCAGAAAATCCCGACTTTATAGCTATTTTGAGATCATCGCTACGAGTTATTCCGCACAATTTGACCTTAAATTTCATTGATCGCGAGCTTCTTCCAACATCTCTGCAAGCAGACCTGCGGGGCTTACAGCTTTGAGCAAACTTGTACCTATCAAAGCGGCATCATACCCCAAGGATGCAATCCATCTTAAATCCTCTGCGTTTTTTATACCGCTTTCTGCAACCCTAGCGGACCTAGGTAATTTAGAGATAACCTCTTCAAATTGCTTGATATCAGTTCGCATTGACTTCAAATCACGAGCATTAAATCCCACTATTTCCGGATCAATATCAACTATTTTATCAAGATTCACTTGATCATGAATCTCGACCAGGGCTCCCATACCAAGGGTTTCGCAATAGGAATGCAGCTCACTTAATTTCTCAGCACTTAAAATATCAGCTATTAGAAGGACGGCATCAGCGCCATTCAAGTAAGCCTCTTCGACTTGAGATTCATGAATAATGAAATCCTTCAGTAAAACAGGTATATCAACAGCATTTTTTACTGCTGTAAGATCTTCGATACTACCGCCAAAAAATTTTTTATCCGTGAGAACTGATATAGCAGCTGCACCGGCTAATTCATATTGAGTTGCAATGTTAACTAAATCTTGATCAGGCAGAATCTCTCCCTCGGAAGGCGACCTTCGTTTTACTTCGGCGATTACTTGCATAGTGGGCTCCTGCAACGCAGACTCTAAATCATGCAGCCCATGACGTCGACCAATCTCTAGTGTCATCTCTATACCTCTTATTGGAGGTAGGCACCTAATTTCTTCCTTCTTCCAATCCACAATTTTTTGGAGCGAATTCACTCTATTCACCTTTCAAAGATTTTAGAACCGACATGGCCATACCGTTATCGATCGAACGTTGTGCGCATTGCAGTGATTCTTGCCAACTCATACCTGAGGCAACACGGATAGCAGCTGCTGCATTCAACAATACTAAATTCATCTTACAACCTTTTTTACCACCAAGAATATCTAATACAATCTCAGCATTATGTTTAGCATCACCACCAATAAAATGCTCCTCAGAGGCTAGCTCAAGGCCTAAATCCTCAGGATTCAATTCTTGTACTTTTAGTTCACCACGATTCCATTCAGCATAATAACTTAAATTACTCATACTGAATTCGTCCATACCATTCAATCCATAAACTACAATAACGTGCTCGGCCCCGAGCTCTCCTAGTACTTTGGCTAGGGGCACAACCCAGTGTTTTGAAAACACCCCGACTACCTGTCGCTTAACTCCACAAGGATTACACATGGGCCCAAGAAGATTAAAGACTGTTCTAATTTTGAGAGATCTACGTGCTGGCATTACATGTTTCATAGCAGGGTGATAGTTGGGCGCAAATAAAAAACCTAAGCCATTCTCTTCTATACTTTTCTTTGTTTGTTTAGAATCTAAATAGATAGGTATCTGTAGCGCTTGTAAAACGTCTGCTGAGCCAGATTTAGAGGAAATACTACGATTCCCATGCTTCGCAACTTTATATCCAGCACCCGCCACAACAAAAGATGCAGTCGTCGAAACGTTGAAGGTATTTGAACCATCACCTCCAGTACCACACAAATCTACTGCATCTACTGTCAATGAAACTCTTTTCATAGAATGTCTCATTGCTTTAACAAACCCCATCAACTCCTCTACCGATTCGCCTTTCATCCTTAATGCAACCAATAGCCCAGCAATTTGAGATTCAACTACCTCGCCATTCATAAGCGCTGTCATGAGACTTTGAGCCGAGCTCATATCCATTGACCTTCCGCTAACTATTGATTCTAAGTTAGATTTAAAATTCACTGACTTTCTCCATATCTAAAAAACGATATAAAATTTTTTTACCGCCTTCACTAGCAATCGACTCAGGATGAAATTGTAATCCGAACAATGGATATTTAATATGCTCTATAGCCATAACCAATTGATCAACTCTAGCAACTATTTTCAAACAATTCGGAATAGAATCAGTTTGTGCTATCAAGGAATGATAACGCGTCATCGTCAGGGGATTAGGCATAGATTCCATTAGCCTACTATCAAAATGATTTACTTGACTGACTTTTCCGTGAATAATCTGGGGAGCTTTAACAATTTTTGCACCAAAAAATTCGCTTATGGCCTGATGGCCTAAACATATACCAAGAATTGGAACCGTCTTATAAAATTTCTCGATAATTGCTAAACAATGACCCGCATCCGAAGGTCTACCGGGTCCTGGCGATAGCACAATATGATCGGGATTAAGTGCTTGAATATCTTTTAATGAAAACCTGTCATTACGCCAAATTTCGATATCAGGTTCGCGCTCTCCAAGATATTGCGCCAGATTGAAAGTAAATGAATCGTAATTATCAACTATTAAAATCATTACAATAAACCATCTTCAGCCAGATCGATTGCACGCATTATTGCTTTGGCCTTGTTGACAGTTTCATCAAATTCTTTAGCTGGGTCTGAATCATAAACGATTCCGGCTCCAGCCTGAAAATATACATTTTCCCCTTTTTTCCAAAGTGTACGGATAGCAATACAAGTATTTAATTCATTACGACCGTCCAGATAACCCACTGCACCAGAGTAAATTCCTCGGCGGCAATTTTCTAAACGATTGATCCATTCCATAGCTCGAATTTTAGGTGCTCCCGACGTTGTTCCAGCAGGAAATGCTGAATACAAGGCATCCCATGCGTCATATTCCTCTCTTAGGGTACCCTTAACTTGACTAACTATATGCATTACATGAGAATATTTTTCAATTTCCATGTATTCAGGTATTCTCACACTACCATATTCAGCTACTCTTCCTACGTCATTCCGCCCCAAATCTACTAGCATTAAATGTTCAGCACATTCTTTATCATCTTGCAGTAAATCCTGGGCAAGTTGTCGGTCATCAAATTCAGTTTTTCCTCTTTCCCTTGTACCCGCAATAGGCCTTACCTCCATTTCTCGATCTTCCACTTTAACTAAAACTTCTGGAGACGCTCCGATTAATTCAAAATCTGAGAACTTCATATGAAACATATAGGGCGATGGATTAATACTCCTTAGCGCTCTGTATATATTACATCCTTCCGCTTGAGTTTTTCTGTGGAAGCGCTGGGACAGCACTATTTGAAAAAGTTCTCCATCAACAATAGCTTTTTTTGCCTCGCAGACCGATTTTTCAAATTGCCTTTGGGTCATATTCGAATGCATTTGAGATCGTTGAGATTTTGGTGGCAACTGATATTCAATTTGCGAATGCAAACTCATACCAAACTCATCGATTCTAGCATGAGACTTCTCGTATTGCTCCCGTAAATATAACTCATCATGAGATTCAATATGTGTATTGGTGAAGACTATAACTTGATTTTTATTATGATCGAAAACCATTAGATCTTGCATCAACATGAATATACTATCGGGAACCTCTTCACCCTCCTCATAGCTATGCTCATGTACCGGTATCTTCTCAAAAAATTGAACCGTTTCGTAACCTAAATAGCCAACCAATCCCCCCGTAAAACTTGGAAATCCTTCTAGCGGTGCAACCTTGAAATTAGCCTGTTCCTCACGGAGTAAATTTAGAAAATTGATATCCA
The DNA here is from genome assembly GCA_964603885.1 of uncultured bacterium. Lineage (GTDB taxonomy): Bacteria > Muiribacteriota > UBA6191 > UBA6191 > UBA6191 > JAYZAC01. Next base: position 14,595 of record CAZRWM010000003.1, on the reverse strand, counting down.
ACCTTTGTGAAACTTCTCCGTCTGTTTGAATAGTAGTAACCCCTTTTGAATACGAAAAAATTTTCTGTGGATTTCGCCCCAAGAACGAATAGCGAGCTCGGGTACCTCTTACTACTGACTCAAGTAGAAAACAATGTGACTCCTCTGCTTGAAATCTCAGATAGGCACCAATAGGAGTTATTAGGTCTGCAAGAACTGCTTGAAAAACAGGAACAACCTTATATTTCAAAGCCAAGGTTTTAAAATCATCAAAGTTAAGTCGCATTCTTCGTCCCTTTAAAGATGACTTTTGAATTATACTTTTCTGTTCTGCAATCTACCAGAATAGTATGGATGATTATATGGTATTCATTTCGATACTAATTATTGACGATACTCACTTCGCGGCTTAGAATTTAGGAATGTTAATCAGGCCACAAACCAATTGTCTTACCATCCCCGAGATACAAAAACTTCTACGATCTAACAACGTGCAACCCAGCGCCCAGCGTGTAGCTATCTGCAGATACGTCTTGTGTGAGGCAGATCATCCCACAGTAGAAGAAGTAAAAGCATGGGCTGACAAGAATTTTCCTCGAATGAGCTTGGCAACGGTTTATAATACTCTGAATCTGTTGGCAAATGTTCGCCTAGTCAAGCAACTTAGATTTCCTCATCTTGATAAAGCTGTTTTCGACGCAAATATGGAACCCCATCACCATTTAGTTGATGAAGAAAGTGGTCAAATCATAGACATCCCGTTTGAAGCCGTTGATGTGAGGACAAGCCTGAGTGAAACTTATAATATCCACGATACCAGCATTATATTTTCGGGAACTCGTAAATAGTATGTAATATTCGTTGAGAATTTTTTGGGTCTGAACGCGGTCACCAGAAATACTTAGGTTACTCGAACTCAAGCTCTGCCTCAGCATCCCTCAGTGCACTTTCTAACATTCTATCTGCTTTATCATGCATATCTAAAATCCTGTAAGCACGCATCAATTGATGCCTTAGATCGATCATCATAGGTTTAGGAAAGTCCTTATGTTTTTGAGCTTCTTCATGGGATATTTCTAATATATCTAGGGCTTTCTTAGCATTTTTCTCACTCAAATAAATTTTACTGATAGCAGCCTTTGTAGCTAACTTAAAATATTTCAGAACTGGCGGAGCGCCCTTAAAAAAATCGGGCACTTTAAGTCGTAACCGCTTGTTGAATATCTCTAATGCAGCTGAAGTGTTTTTACTCTTCATGTAACTTCGAGCGACTCGGTGGGATGTATGCAGATAAGTAATAATTTTCTGAGCTTTTTCATGATACTCGGGAGGAACAGTTTTCAAAAAATTATTCATTCGCTTCTTGATTGATCGGCTCCCAAAACCATTCGCTCTATCGCGCTTATTTTTCTTCAATCGTTTCTTTTTAATTCTCAAACTATTCTTATCTTTATGCGACTGACTTTTGATGATTACATTGCTAGCAAATAGGTTTGCTTGTATCGAAACCATTACGCTACCTAACAAGAAAATAAACATTAAATATCTAATCATTTTTATCCTCTCAGCTTAAGACTCTTCAACATCCAAATTATCAATCTGCCACTGACTTATAACCTCCATAGACTTGCTGTAGTCGTCAAAATACCATCCTTCTTCTCCAATTTGTTCCCAAAAATCTTCTTCGACCTGAGACCAATTACTTATATATTGATTCAATTGATCCTCCAAAATTTTAGGTGATATACTTGTGTCTCTGCTTGCCGTATATTTCGTTTTAAGCATCTCTGGTTGGCTCTCAAATCCCAAATCAATTTTATACGTATCAGGCAATAATAAAATAATGCAAGCACCAACAGACATTGCTACCCACTTCAATAAACGCGCTGATGGCTGCCCAGCAGGTTCTGTGAACGAGCCCTCCTCTTTATATATTTTTTCCAGACGAATGATTTTTTGTGCGTAGTTGTCACACTCTTTGCAAACTTTTATGTGCTTGTGAACTCTAACGCTGAGTTCACCCGAAATTGACTGACCAATTTCCTCTTGAATATCTTCACATGATTTAGCCATTTTATTATTCCCTACTCTCAAGATAGTTAGATAAAAAATTCATGAGCTTTTTACGACCTCGATGCAGTATAACTTTCACATTACTTACGCTAATATCCAATATATCGGCTATCTCCTTGTGCGCAAATTCTTCGAAAACTACCAAAAGAAAAACACTTTTTTCGCGTTCATCCAACTTTTCCAATGCTTGTCTGAAATCTTCTCTAAGACTGACGAATTCGGCCTCTTTATAACGCAGATTAATTAGGCAATTGTATGCGAATATCTTAAGGTTTTCTGTAGTTGATCTACTTCGACGTAAGCGTTCTAAGTTTTTATTAACACAGATCTTGTACAGCCATGTTGATAGCTTGGATCTTCCTTCAAATTGACTCCATTTCTCCATAGCTTGAAGGTAGGTATCAGATACCACTTCCTCAGCCTCCCAATAACTTTTTTGGTAACGCATACTCAAACTCATCAATTTCTTTTGAATTAATTCAAATTCATCGCGGAGTAAACTGAATTTATTAGAGGATTCAATTTCACACATTAGACTTATTAACATACACATACTAAGATGAGCTAACTAACTAAATGGTTACATATCTTTTATTTTTTTTTTACTGATTGCTAAAATTTGCGGTATGAACAATCCAATTATCCTATTAACTGATTTTGGCCTACATGACGGCTATGTCGGGGTTCTCAAAGGCGTAATCGCGAAACTAAATCCAGGAGCTCATGTAATTGATCTATGTCATTTTATTGAACCGCAGAATATCCGACATGGTAGGACTATTCTTCTCGATAATTTTGAGTACTTTCCTGATAACTCGGTATTTTGTTGCGTTATCGATCCAGGAGTCGGTTCAAATCGTAAACCGCTAGTAATTCAATATCAAAATAAATTGTTTATTGGACCCGATAATGGCTTACTTAGCGAGTTTTTCAGTAATGAAAATATTTGGGAATTACCAGTTAGTAAAAATACTTCTAATACTTTCCACGGACGCGATATTTTTGCACCTTGGGCGGCTAAATTAGCCTCTAATAGAAGTTTACTGAAGCAATTTAGAACTTTGTCAATAAACGACATTGAAAGTTCCTTATTCTGTGATGTTGAGATCAATGATCAGTGGCAAAATATTGATATAATCTATGCCGATCATTTCGGAAATTTCGTTACTAACGGAATATACCGAAAAGGCAAGTTGGAAGTAAAACTAAATCAAAGCGATCTCATGACCGCTAAAACTTACTCAGAGATGCCAAGTAATACGGTGGCAGCTATAGTAGGGAGTACAAATCGCTTAGAAATCTCGATCAAAAATGGTAGTGCGGCGGAAAGCATAATTACCAATTCTCTGAAGGCCCGAACTGCTTAATTTTCTCTTTGATTAGATTCGAAAATACTCAGAGAACTCTTCCCATATTTTCGAGTTTGTCGTAATTCTAGGCCATCGAGAAATTCTGGGATTTGACGTGGCTCTCTCTTCGGATGCTCCATCAATAAAAAACCGCCTGGTTTAACAATCTTTGAATAAGGCTTGAGCGCCCAATCTTTACAATAAAAATAATCGTATGGAGGATCAAAATAAATAAAACTGGCTTTATATTCACGTCTCAAAAAAATTTCAAAACTTTCTTCGTAGATTCTTGTTGTCAATTCATCTTGATCAATTCGTTTAATAGCATTTTGGACATTATCTCTAAGTATTTGAGCTACTTTACGATCTCTCTCTACGAAAAAAATATTATTTGCGCCCCTTGAAGCGGCCTCCAAACCCATTGCTCCGGTACCGCTACATAAATCAATGAAATCCGTGCCTGAAAGGTCTTGACCCAGTATATTGAATACTGCCTCCCTAATGTTTCCTGTAGTCGGTCTGACAATTCCACCATTGGGGGACTTAAGCTTCATACCTTTTAGTCGGCCACTAACTATTCGCATTAAGGCTCCAGGTGGGTCATCATTCGTGGAAAAGGAATACATTCCCTTATATGCCTCACTCCTGTAATAAAGGAAACTGTTCGTTCAAGGCCAATTCCAAAACCAGAATGTACGTAAGTACCATATTTTCGTAGATCGAGATACCATTCAAAAGACTCTGGATTCAAACCAAAATCAATTATTTTTTGTTTTAGAGTCTCAAGATTATCCTCTCTTTGTGATGCCCCGATTAGCTCTCCATACCCTGGTGCTAGCAAATCACTACAGAGAACACGGTCTTCATTTTCAGGATGATTTTTCATGTAGAACGCTTTGGCTTCTCGAGGGTAATTCATTACAAAAATAGGTACATCATAATTCTCCGTAAGAAGTATTTCGTCTTCCGCTCCCATATCCTTACCGCGAACGATATTGCTACCTTTGGACTGAAGGTAATCAACAGCTTCATCGTAGCTGATTTTTTTGAATGGTCTCAAACACTTTTCAAGATCAGCTACCTTACGCCCTAAAGTTTTAAGTTGCAGTGGACAGGTCTTGATTACATGAGAAATCACGAATTGTAACATCTCCTCTTGGATGCGCATATTTTCATCATTATCTGCAAAAGCAACCTCAGCCTCTAGCATCCAAAATTCAGTTAGATGGCGGCGTGTTTTAGATTTTTCAGCTCGAAAAGTTGGTCCAAAGCAATAAACTTTGCCCAAAGCTGCTGCTGTTGCTTCGAGATAAAGCTGACCGGTCTGAGCTAAAAAAGCCTGACCCTCATCAAAATACTCTGTCGCAAACAAAGTGGAACCCTCTTCGCCTATAGTACCCGTAAGAATAGGAGAGTCTGTAAGTACATACTTTCGCTCATAAAAGTATTGGCGCAATGCGTGAATGATTTCGTTACGAACCTGCAAAATAGCTCTTTGCTTGCGAGATCTAAGCCATAAATGCCTTCGTTTCAATAGGAAGTCAGGCCCGTGCTCTTTCTTGGTGATAGGGTAATCAGTTGATATTTGAATAGGCCGAATTTCATGAATAATTAATTCACATCCGCTGATTGATTTTGGATGCTCCACTACCTTACCAACAATCTCCAAACTAGTTTCCTGTGTTAAAGTTTCCGCCACATCCCAGGTTGCTTGTCCAGAATCTTCAAGCGTGACTATTCCCTGTAAAACCAATGTGCCATCTCGCAATTCAATAAATTGGATATTCTTACTGCCGCGCTTGTTAAATACCCATCCTTGTAATGTAACAACATCACCTAAATATTTTTTAATATCTCGAAGCCATATCTTACTCATATCCACCTCTAGTAGTCGACATGACAAGCTTTGTAAAGCACATCCCTGTCGTTTCTGATTTTTAAAAACTTAGCATTTATCTTAGATAAAAGGCTTATCCTTAATGCACGATTGCAGGAGTAATGTACATCATGACAAACTTTACGTCCAAAGTGATACTTGGGCATATTTTTCGCTAATTGAGAGATCTCCTCATCACTCACCAAAGAGAGTTTGAATGACCTGATTGCAAAGACCCGAGCCTTATTTCGCTTCCTGTAGCTCATTTTTAAGCTGCATGCCTTCCAGCAGGTACTTTCGTCCTTGTTGCCAGTCGCCCTCTTGAAAAGCTAAGGTTGCTAACATTGAATAGCAGTAAACCTTCTCTTCACCCGAAGTTAAATTAGAATCTAACCTTTGTTTAAGCTCCAAACGCTGTTGCTCGCCAGAGAGTAGAAAAAATTTCCACGGCAAATCGGTATCACTCTCTTTTACTTTTAGATCTTGAGACACAGCGGTTACATCCTGAGGCTTTTCCATCCGCATTATTATTTGTGATTGCTGAAAACCTATTATGGCCATTACTAGCAAAATAGTACATAAAACGCACATGTTTAAGTAGAGTAATCGCCTCGAATCTCGCAGGATAGGCGATACCATTAAATCCTCGTATATAGCTGCATCTTGTTCAACTACACTAACCTCTACCTCACCCTCATCCGGAACTTCAAATTCATTACCCGCAAGGAACACTCCATCTGTAATTTCTGGATTATCTTCATCTTCGGTTGCGTCCATTTCTCCAAAGAAAAATTCCTTTTCTTCGTTAGTAAGTCGAGAAGCATCGCTAGCGTTATCTGCAATTTGAGTCCGGCTTTTATCGTCCTCCTTATTTAAGAGGATCTTCTCAAACTGAGATGATTCCGCAGGCTGCGGAATCTGATCTTTGAGAAGCAATTCAATATCCCAATCAGGATGATTGCGCTCCAATTCCTCTATGATTGATTGACGTTTATCCTCGGGCATATTTGAGATTAGCTCCGCCAAAGTCTCGTCCGCTTCTTGAAGAGATTTATCAAGCAAGTCATTCATAAACTCTAGGCTCCAATTTCCTTTTCAACTTCACCGCAAATTACCGAAGCAAAGTCTTTGAGCTGCTTCTCATCTTCACCCTCAAGCATAACCCGCAGTAAATTTTCGGTACCTGAGTAACGAATTAAAACTCTACCAGCATCACTCAACTTGTCTTCAACATCTTTTATCGCTTTACTAACAGACACCATAGAGGCTAATGGTTTTTTTTCTCTAATTTTTACATTTTCAATGACCTGAGGCAATTTCTGTACTACCGAAACAATTTCTGAAAGAGGCTGTTCCCGTCTCTTGAGAATAGCTAAAAGCTGCAGAGCAGAAATTAAACCATCGCCTGTTGAGTTGTAATCTAAAAAAATCAAATGACCTGATTGCTCCCCACCTAAGTTATAGCCTTCTTTCTTCATGGCCTCAACCACATAGCGGTCTCCTACTGGAGTTTTAATAATTTCTATTCCATGACGCCGCATGGCAATATCTAGACCCATATTACTCATAACAGTAGTTACCAACGTATTACGACTAAGCCAACCCTGCTCACTACCTTCTATAGCAGCTAATCCCATCGCTAAATCGCCGTCTACTTCGTTACCTTTTTCATCTGAAAAAATAACTCGATCAGCATCTCCGTCAAAAGCAATACCTACATCAGCTCCTGATTTGATAACCTCCACCCGCATTTTTTCGGGATGTAAAGCACCGCATTGTTCGTTGATATTTAGACCATTAGGATTGGAATTGATTGTTATAACCTCAGCTCCTAGCTCCACCAAAACCCCAGGTCCAACTTTGTATGATGCCCCATTCGCGCAATCTACAACAATTCTTAAACCGTCTAGATTCATTTCTCGTGGAAAGCTAGCTTTGGCAAACTCCATGTAACGACCAACAGCCGTTTCCATCCGGTATACCTTTCCAACCATCTCTGCTGTTGGTCTAATTTCATCTACCTCTCCAGAATCTATAAGACGCTCAATCTCACTCTCGATCGAATCGGATAATTTGTATCCGTCATTCTGAAAGAATTTTATCCCATTATCCTGATACGGATTATGAGAAGCGCTTATCATTACTCCTGCGGTAGCCCTTAGAGAGCGTGTCAAAAAAGCCACACCTGGTGTGGGAAGCGGTCCCGTATACCAAGCATTCATTCCCATGGAGCAAATCCCAGCAACAAGTGCCGATTCGATCATGTAACCAGAAACGCGAGTATCTTTACCAATTACGATGGGATGATTAGTTCTCTCGCCTTTATTACTCAAAAGATAAGCAGCAGCTCGCCCGACTTTGACCATCATTTCTACAGTCATTGGCTCTACGTTAGCGGTACCTCTAATTCCATCGGTCCCGAATAATTTTCGCATACTTGAAATTCCTTTATGTTCCACTCTACACGGCCCATCAGTACAAAAAAAGGCTCCATGACGGAACCATTGGTCGAATTATATCAGAGAAGGCATGAGAAATGGTGTAAAATCCCCCTCCGACATACTGTTTTAAAGTGTCCGAACTTATGAAAAATCGACTTCTAGATTATCTGGATCAATTTTATCTAGGCTGGTTTTCGCCGGCACATTTTGATCAGAAAATTGATTACTACTTTTTCGAGTGTTTAGAAGAGTCTTTTTTGTTTGTAAGTCAAAGTCCAAAATCCTGCGATGTAAACTGGGCACTTTTAATTGAACCCGCCTTTAGCGAAGACGATTTAATCTGGAAATTTTCAGACAATATCAAAACGACATTCGAGCGCGAAAGCGTAACGCGTGCCGCAGTTTTTGCATTTCGGACGAGACAATCTATGGTCATACAAGACTTAGCCTTATCATTCAGAAATACTATCCAAGACGCTATTCAATATCGTAAATTTAGCCTCGAATCAGAACAAAACAAACGGGATCAGCTAATATCCTTTAGGCCTGCCGAACATCAAGAAAAAATATTGATTGAAACCATTAAAGCAAACCATTTACAGAAAAAGCCATTACCGACTTTTTTGTTGGATCAGCTTCATGAGATGGAGCTTCACAAATATTCGAAAGATACTCCTAAAAATCGGCTACCCGCAAATTTCGGTATCACTCTTGAAAAATCAAGAGTTCAAGTCAATGGTTCCTATTCTATTAGGCTTAATCCTGCAATAGTGCCTCAAAGGAATGAGAGGCAAATTCGACCATTACCATTCACATTAAATCAATGGAATCGTTTTGAAGTACGTGGAATTCCCGACTTTTTAGACCCCTTGTTAAAACAAGTTTTAGCTGATCAGCAACAGAAGCATAGTCTAAGAGTCCAGAAGGATCAGCTTAGTCATTTATTACAGCCCGCTTTGATAAAATATATACATGCAAACCAAGCGCCGCTCTTCTTTAAGGATGGTCAAAAAAGTAAACCGGTAAAGTTAAGCTACACGTCAAATACTTTACTAGAATTCACACCCTCCGATAATGGATTCGACTTGAAGCCTCAACTGACTTTCACTTTAGATTCATCAAAGCAGGCAACACTATCACATCCCTTTTACTCTTTGTTTGTAGAAGATCAAAATCAAATCTTTTTTCTCTGGGAATCGAAAGAAAATACTTACTTAATCCAACTTCCTCAAACATCAGGATGGCGACTAATTGGCCAATTTATCCGGCAAACACCATGGCTTCCAGCAAATGCCTTTAATGATGTTTTAAGTAAGTTAAAAGATCTTGAAGTACCTGATCTGGTAATCCAAGCTGAAATAATACCCAGACATCGCGTTCAAGTACAACCTATCCCGGTGGTACGCTATTACGAATCTCTCGAAGGCGATGTTTATTTTCAATTAGTTTTTGATTATCAAACACCCTTTAATAGATTCCTAAAGGAAACAACCCTGAATGGTGACATTAAAGTTAAAAATAATATTCAGTTCGAAAAAGTTTGTAGAGAATTTGTGCTTAGTTATTTACCTTTCCAGTATTTACAAAAGCCTTTTCGTAAATCGGGATTAGATTTCGAATTCAAAATTTCTCGAGAAGCGTTCAATGCCTGGTTACTCGAAGGAGCCGAAGACTTTTTAAACCGAGGATACGAAATATTTAATCTGAAACTATCTAAAAAACACGCTAAAAGTAAACTGATAAGAATTGCGGTAGACTCCCATCAGCAGGGGCATTGGCTCAAATTACAACTGCAACTACGAGGTGGAAAAACTGATCAAAACCTAAATAATCTCGACTTAGCCCGTGGATTTATTCAGGATGAACGAGGGCGACTCCTAAAAATACATCCTGAGGATCTTGAACAACTGCAAAAATTACTACTTTTAGGTGAACAACCTGAAGAATGGCAAGTTCCCATAGACAGTCCACAAATTTTAATTAATTTACTGGGAGAAAGCTCTATTGGCCGAAAGACTCTCAAACTTATCCGTAGAACTCAAGATCGATTTATTGACATCCAAAAACTAGATCCAATAGAGATTTCAATTAAACAAGCCAGAAAATTGAGACCTTATCAGATAGAGGGAGTTCATTGGCTTAGTAGAAATTATAGAGGGGGTCTCAATTCATGCTTAGCTGACGAAATGGGCTTAGGTAAAACCTGCCAAAGTGTAGTGTTTCTAGATTGGTGTCATGCGCAACATAATGATCCTCATCTCATAGTTGCTCCCTTATCAGCATTAGCTAACTGGATGACTGAATTCGAAGTGTTTGCTCCATCACTTAAAATCTATCTATATCACGGAAATCAGCGACATTATCATAGAGATAAATTTGCCTCCTCTGATGTGATTGTAACCAGTTACGGAACCTTATTATCTGACGAACAATGGATGCAAAAGCAAAAGTTTCATTGTCTAATATTAGATGAATCGCAGACAGTTAAAAATTCGGGGACACGCACTGCGAGAGCACTGAAAAAAATGAAATCACAATTTAGATTAGCATTGAGTGGCACACCCTTGGAAAATAACACCCTCGAACTTCAGGCTTTGGTTGATTTTCTAAATCCTGGATATCTAGGCACTAAAGCATGGTTTCGTCGTCGCTTCACTAAACCTGTAGAACGAGGTCAGGTTCATGAAACTAGAGAATTGTTAAAGCAACTTGTAGAGCCAATGATTTTACGACGTACTAAAGATCAAGTAGCTCTAGAATTGCCTCCTAAAACTGAATCCGTTATAAATCTGAAAATGGAAGAAGATCAGGCCCAGGCATATCGAGAAACGGCTAATTTTTATCGCAAAAGAGTAATGAGTCAAATCAATGATACCGGTTTAGAACGCTCCGGAGTCTATGTTTTGGAAGGTATGCTCCGGTTGCGTCAAGTGTGCCTAGAGCCTCAGTTGGCAAACCCTGAATTTGATTCTATTTCCAGTGTAAAACTAGATTATCTTCAGGAAATACTTCCCGAATTGGTTGCTCAAGGAAAACGGATTTTACTTTTTTCTCAATTCACCAGCATGCTCGATAAATTAGCCTGGATACTTGATGGCTTACAACTCGATTATGAGCGACTTCAAGGACAGCATGACTTAGAACAACGCAAGAAAGCCATAGAGTCGTTTCAATCTCGATGCCATTTATTCTTGATTAGCCTTAAAGCCGGAGGAACTGCCCTTAATCTGACTGCAGCAGACTACGTAATATTACTAGATCCATGGTGGAATCCTGCCGCCGAAGCACAGGCAATAGATCGTGCCCACCGAATTGGTCAGGAAAAACCCGTTATGGTGTATAGACTTATTTGTGAAAACACTATTGAAGAAAAAATACTAGAATTACAAGATAAGAAAAGAGAACTCTTCGAGTCCGTTTTAGGATCAGGGAAAGGGCCACTTCGGCAACTTAGTATGCAAGAAGTAATGGATTTATTTTGTGACTAACGTTTCAGGCGAGCAGAGTGCTCCTCGACTGCTAGAATCCAACCAACTATTTTTCCAATATTGATAGTTGAATCTTTTAGCCAATAGTTTGCATTGCGAATATACTGACTTGAGCTGTCACCTTCAGGAATTGAGTCGATTTGAGCAAAAATCTTTTCACAACGTCCTTTCCAAACTTCAGCATTACATAGACGAAGGTCTACCCACCCATCTTTACTCCATCGATTTATATTTTCCTCGTTAACATCTAATTCTCGTTTCCCCTTAAAGGGAGGTACAGTTAACTCTGGGCCATGCAAGAGAGTTTTTCCATCCGGCATTAAAATACCTATACCAACTGACAGAATTGAAGCACGAACTTTCACGTTTTCCCTAACTAATGTGTCCATTCGTTGCATTAATTCTCGCGCACTTAGAGTTCTAAGTTCATTGAGATCTTTACACACTTTTTTGAGAAGGTAAGACTCAAAAAGAAGCTTCGAAACGAAAGGGCCAATTAAGGTAAAACTGACACTATCACAGTCAAACTCCTCCTCAAGCTCTTTAAGCTTTTCTAAGGCAGTACTCCTCATCACCCCCGCTCTATAACTTGGTCCCATAGCTGCATAATCAAGAGCATTAATAACATCATGACCCGTGTTACCTCCTCTTATTTCGAAAATGACATTGCGAGCTATTTCTTCAGGTGTAACTAATTCCATTTGTCCAGAACTAGAAATCGCTTCAAATTCCCCAGTTGAAAAAATTCCATTTTCACCAGTATCTATAAAAACTGTTTTCATATTCTCACCGGTAGACTGATAATCTTGATAACCACCCGCTGGAAGACTTTCACCAAGTGGATTGGCAAGATTGGGGTCACAATCGAAAAGCTCTACAGGCCCACCTTTTCGCTGTACTTCACCATAGGCAATTTTCTTCCAAGCAATAGCTGCTGTAGGCTTAATTTCTTTAATAATTGCCCCGCCAGGTGTTCTGGCCATTAAAAAAAGTAGCAGGGTGTGAGCACCTGCTACGCTACTCTTCGACAATAGCATTCTTGACGGTTTTTCCTCACTATGTGTGTAGGGAATATTTAATCCTAATCCTCCCGTACCACTCGTTCCAACTTTCAAATAAATACTCGTCTTTGCTTGCCGCATTGATTCATTGAGTACTTGAACATGCCGAATCAGCTGAGGTACATACAAGGTGGCCAATAGTTTTTCGACCTCAGTAAACATCTTTTCTTGATTACCTTCACCTGAGCGCAGCTCTTTGATACTCTCGCGAACTTTATAATTTGCTAAAAAAATATCTTGATATGCGACTGCAGTCGCAGAATTTACGCAATCAACAACGATATCTGGCTTATGGCGCGAGATTACCTGATAAAGAAAAGAGTTTTCCAGGATTTTATCCGTTAAATCGTCTAAGTTATCTGAAATTAAATCCTGACGAAATTGTGGATTTTCAATAATTTTAGAAGGAGGTAAATCTTTATGCTCCTCTCTAACAAATATATTACCCCAGACAGGAGTAATCTTAGTTTTGGGAAATTTACGACCAAGTTCTTCCTGAGCTTGAATTGCCTCATTTTCCTTGAGAGAACTAATAATTAATTCCTCGGGTTCATGGCTTAACATCTGACGACATACAGCAGTACCAACTAATCCAGCACCACCTAACAAAAGCACTTTTTTACCATGAATTTCCATTAAAATTCCTCCAAAAATCAACCCATTCGGATGCGCGCACTATACTTACTAGATGAATTTTTTTCAATTGTATCAAGTAATTTCAAAAAGCTCCTTTTAAGTCTAGCAGAACCTGCAAGTGAACCAGTTACAACTAAAATTCTGTTCTCATCTTGCAGCCATTCATCAAAAACTTCAATAAAACTTGAACAAGCCTTACCATTTAAGTTCGAAGCAAGGTTACCGGCAGTATGAAAGCTTTTACTGTAAGGGTTGAAACATATTGGAATGCCACTTGTAAGCTCGCGTAATTTACTTATAGATTTTGTCTTTTTGAGACACACTGCCCATTGGGTATTCTGTAACAAGTTCATCTGAAATAAATAATCTTTTAGTTTAGACCAACCCTCCTCGTTATGTGATCCATCGATTAAAATACGAGGGTGAATCCAGTCCAAGCGACAAGAATGATCGACTTGTTTAAGGGCTAAAATAAGACTCTCCCAGGAAACATCAAATTGCGAACGTAGATGCATTATCGCTCGAACCGAAAGCTGAATATTTTGTAATTGGTAATCACCCAATAAACCTGTAGACAAATGTCCGCATCCTAATGGACAAGATAGGAAAAACCTTTGAAGGTAGGTTGTAGATTCTAGAGGGCGAATTTCCACTGAAAACTCATTACTACCACCTAATGACATTTGTTGCGCCAAAGTTGTGAGGACTTTGGCACCAGGTTTAAGTATTCCTAGTTTTTCTCTTTGAATTTCCTCGATTGTATTACCTAATATATGACAATGGTCCAAACTAATTGAAGTAAACAAGTTTAGTTCAGGATTAAAAACTCGTGTAGCATCTCTAGCGCCTCCAAGTCCAACTTCAATGATTACAAAATCGCATCTGTAAAAGACTTTTACTGATATTAAAATCATCATTTCAAAGAACGTCATAGGTCGATCATAGCGTTTTTCAAACTCTCTGAATAAACCATCGCACTCCTGATAAACTGCACTAAAATATCTAGAAGAAATTGATCTTCCGCCCAGGCGAATACGTTCCTTGAAATCAATTAAATGAGGTGTTATAAAACTTCCGACTTTGTAGCCTTGACAAAGATATATTTCCTCAATAATTCGGCAGACACTCCCTTTACCATTGGTACCTGCAACCACTACGCAAGGTGGCATTTGAACCAATAAATTAAAATCTTGAAAAAACTCCTGAATACTCTTGTTCTCATAATTTTGCAACGAGCGCGGATGTCTTCTACTGAGTTCCTCATATTGCATGTAAACAGCTCCTTAATTGATAAACATTGTCTATACAACCGCGATTATATTGTCTCAATCTGTTACAATTTCTCCGAAGATAGGAGAAACGTTGCATGCGAAAAGAAGTACTTTCAGATTTGTTTGAATTTCTAGACAACTCACCAACTCCATACCATGCCGTACAGCAGACCATTAGTAATCTTCAAGCGCAAGGATTCAATGAACTACATGAGAAAAATCATTGGGATTTAGATGAAAATGGCCTTTACTACGTAGTTCGTGAAGGCTCCGTTATAGCATTTCGTAAGGCAGGTGCTGATCTCCGAGAGCAGGGCTTTAGATTAATCGGAGCACATACGGATAGCCCCTGCCTGAAGATCAAGCCGTACGCACTGAAAGAGTTTCTGGATTACAGGAATCTTAATGTGGAAACCTACGG
>CAZRWM010000002.1:0-62749 GCA_964603885.1 uncultured bacterium | reverse complement strand
TTATAATCACCATTACACTGTAAATGGTCAATCGTATGCTGTTGATTTAGTTCCTAATGAATCAATGGCTCAAAGTCAAATGACCACCTTAACTGACTTTCCGTGTTTCAATACGGCGGTATACGCTCCAATAGACGGCACGGTCAACAAAATACGTAATATAATAAGAGACAACTCGGTAGGCACTACCAACGTTAGATCTCCTGAAGGAAATTTCGTTATACTGAAAACTCGAGATAGAAGATTTGCCGTTCTAGCCCATTTCAAGAAAGAAAGCATCAAGGTTTCAGTCGGGCAGGCTGTTAAAACGGGAGATTTTTTGGGACTATGTGGCAACTCTGGAAACAGTACCGTACCCCACATCCATCTCCAAATTCAAAGTGAAAATGATATTTGGCACCCAAATAATAAAACTTACCCCGTTAAATTTTTATCAAATCAACGTTGGTTGCAGCCTAAACGAAATATGATCTTAGATCACACTATCGCCAAAAACCTTCCCTAGTCGGTATACGGTATTTTAAGTGTGAATGTGGTGAATTTTGCACGGCCAGAATCAACTTCTACTTCACCGCCTGCTCTCTCTATCATTTTCTTGAGCCTGAAAAATGGGTAGCCTTGACTGCCAGACTTGTTAGAACTGGCCTCGAATACTCCATCTAGCTCTTCTTCTGGGATGCTTCGACCGAAGTCCTTGAATTTAAGAATCATGTAACTACCCGACGTCCCTATAGATACTTCGCAAGTTTTTTGATGTATGCCACTCTGTGTCTCTACCGCACTATCAAATAACGTTCTTAATGCCAGTTTGAACTCGCTATCAGGAATTGTGAGAGTGGAAATTTGATCCGGACTCAGTGCCATTGAAGTATTTAATTGATTTTCAAATTCAGCAAGGACGCCGTCCAGTAGTACAACTGGATTCACACTCCCGGCTTCGCCTTTCTGAAGCTTCGGCAGTGAAGATTCAGGGCCCTCATATACTTGTTTTTCCGCCACCTGGACTTTCGTCAAGATACCTTGAATCTTTTCTTTCGCCTTGTCCAAAATATCGGGTGTAATCACATCCGGAGAGCGTGTCAACACTTCGAACAAATTCATAATAACTTGGAGGTCTCCGGACAACCCGCCAAGCATTTTGCCCATTTCCTCACGTTCATTAAACTGCAAACTATTTTCTACTAATTCAGCCATGACAAATTCCAATTTAGATGTGATTTTTAAAATATATCGGCAATATGCTAACAAATTACTAGATTAGGGGTAGACAGATGATCATAAAATGTACAAAAAGTATATGATTAAAACTGTCAGTCAAACATTAATACCACTGGGGAACCCATGGATAGCATATTAAAGTTACAACAACTGCAATGGAGTCAATTAAATGAACTCGTGAGCAGTAGCTCAAGGGAAGGTCACACTTTTCTTAAACGTATGAAAGCCCAATACATTAGCGGTGATAATCGATTCGAGGCACTAGGCGAAGGAGTTTATGCCTATTTGCGCGATGAACAATTAGTTGCCATTTGTGGAGTAAATAAAGATCCGTATCTGGAAGATAAAAATGTGGGTCGATTACGTCACCTGTATGTATTACCAACTTACCGTAAAAAAGGCTTAGGGAGAAAATTGGTAGAACACATCATCAAAGAATCTCGTCAGCACTTCAAATTGCTTACTTTGAGAACATTTGAGGATCAGGCTAATAAATTCTGCGGTGCTCTGGGATTCAGTACGGATACAATGGTCTATTCGGCTACTCATCTTTATCAACTTACTCCGGATAAATATCTACCCGAAAGTTACTTGGACAAGTTACAAAAAGGTGAATATCAATTAAAGTATTCCTGACCGAAACATTAATATAGAAATTGACATTCATTTTCATTATTTATTGCTGAGTTAGACCTATTGGCTTACACTGAGAATCAAATAAAGAAGGTCTATAATGAAATACATACTCAGTTCAATTTCAATACTAATTTTTTGTACTAGCCTGTGGGCAGCAGAGGTCGTTAACTTATATTCAGCTCAAAAAGCTCATCTGATTCAACCCATACTTGATGAATTTACCTTAGAAACTGGAATTAAAGTTCGTATGATTACTGGTAAAGCTGCTGGCTTAGTGACCCGACTAGAAAGGGAAGGAAAATTCAGCCCAGCAGACGTACTGCTTACTACAGATATTGGGAATATTTACCAGGCGAAAAAGAAAGGTTTATTGCAGCCGGTTCAATCGCCTATTTTAAGAAAAAATATTCCCAAGCATTTACGAGGTCCCGCTGACGATTGGTTTGGTTTTACAATGAGAGCTAGAGTATTATTTTTTAATACGAAATATTTACCAGAATCTCCCATTACCTACCTTTCAATTGCAAATAAATCTTTCGCTAACAACCTACTCGTAAGATCGTCTAGTAATGTATATAACCAATCCTTAATGGCCTATATTCTGCACCATTATGGATGGAAAAGAGCTCGTCGTTGGGCAAAAGGAATCGTTAAAAATATGGCTCGCAAGCCTCAAGGTGGAGATCGCGATCAAATTAGAGCAGTCGCAAGTGGAGAAGGCAAAGTAGCGATCGCTAATAGTTATTATTACGGAGTTATGGTAGACAAACAACGACCTACTTATGACCAAAATGTAAATAGCAAGGCAATGATTATTTTCCCAAGTGATAAACCAGGAGTACATGTTAATATTCGTGGTGGTGGTCTTGCTACATTTGCTAAAAATCGTAAAAATGGCATTAAGTTACTGGAATTTCTTTCGAGTGAACCTGCTCAAAAGCTATTTACCAAGCTTAATTTAGAATATCCAGTTAATCCCCGAGTTAAACCCGCTAATTTATTGGAAACTTGGGGAGATTTTCAGAGAGATGACACCTCACTTGAAACAATTGGTGCCCTACAATCTAAAGCTATTGAAATTATGGATTGGGCTGGTTGGAAGTAATTTATAGAAATATGAGCCGCATTGGTTGGTCTGTACTTCTGCTAATCTTTGCTGCACCCATCTTCTTACTAATAAGTACCTTGTTTTTTGGTGAGTCTCAATATTTTCACTATTTTTTGAAACACGGCCTGATATCAGAATATCTGACGAATTCCTTCGTTATAACGATACTCACTGCGATTATTAGCTTTGTAATTGCTGTTCCAGCTGCATGGTGGATCACCTTTTATGAATTTCATGGAAAAAAAACTCTAGAATGGGCCTTAGTTTTACCACTAGCGGTTCCTCCTTACTTAGCTGCTATTGTCTATGGGACATTGCTTGAAGGAGCTGGTCCCGTCCAATATTGGTTAAGAGATGTTTTTCAAATGCAATACGGCTCCTACTGGTTCCCTCAAATACGGTCAATAGGAGGTATGTCACTAATTTTGGCTTTCACAATTTATCCGTATTTGTACATGCTAGCTAGAACGGCTTTCATGTCACTATCTCCTCAAATTATAGATTCCGGAATTTTATTGGGTCTAAGTCGAAAACAAATTTTATTTAAACTAATACTGCCCCTCTGTCGACCAGCATTAATTGCGGGTTTAGCCCTTATAATAATGGAAACATTAGCAGATTTTGGGGTAGCCTCACTTTTTGGAATTCCTGTTTTCACGACAGGAATATACCGGGCTTGGAATAGCTTCTATGACCCAATAGCCGCCGGACGTATAGCAGTCATTTTATTAACTTTTGTATTAACTATTTTATGGATAGAAAAAGTATCTAGGGGACAAAAGCAATTCTCAACTCTGAATTCAAAAATACATACCAAGAATTGGCCATTAAAAAAATCAATGACGACTTATATTTATATTCATTGTTTTTGTGCCATATTTATTGGCTTTTTATTGCCTCTTGGAATGTTAGCCTTTTGGAGTATTCCAAATTTAAGTCAATTTACGCGATCAGATACACTAGAAATCGTATACATGAGTTTTATTATTTCTACCTTAACTGGTTTTTTAGTAGTTGCTATCGGAACCTTCACAGCTTATTCATTGCGTAGATCCAGTAGCATGTTCATTAATCTCTTTATAACTTTATCAAACTGCGGCTACGCGATTCCCGGTACTGTAATTGCAGTAGCGGTTTTATTGGTTTTGATTACTCTACAAAATATTTTTTTTACAGGAGAGCTGATCCTTACTGGCACTATTTTCGGTATACTTTGGGGCTGCAGTTTGAGATTCAGTACTATTGGATTTAAGACGATCAATAGTGGTCTAAATCAAATAACACAAGAAATGGACGAAATAGCGAGCCTTCTAGGTTTTAATGCAATTTCTCGCCTTATGAAACTTCACTTACCTCTTTTACGCAATAGCTTATTAATTAGTTTTATTTTAGTATTTATTGAAACCTTAAAAGAACTACCAGCCACTCTTTTATTACGTCCTTTTGATATAAACACTCTCGCAATTAAAGTATATGAATATGCTAACGATGAAATGGTTGAACTTGCTGCTCCAATGGGTCTCCTATTGATAATTATGAGTATAATTCCTGTGATTTTTATCAATTCCAAACTAAAAGACGGTAGATTTGATGCTCGAAATTAATAATATTTCGCACACTTATTCGAACAACAAGGTATTAGAAAGTGTATCCTTCAATGTAAAACCTGCAAGTTTGTGCTGCATTACCGGTCCCTCTGGATGCGGAAAAACAACTTTATTGCGAATAATTGCGGGCCTAACAGCATTACAATCTGGCTATGTAAAACTTAACAGCCAAACTCTAGCTAACTCTGATTTTAATTGCCCACCGGAAAAGCGAAAAATTGGCATGGTGTTTCAGAATCCGTCCTTATTTCCCCATTTAAATGTATTCCATAATATTTCGTTCGGACTCCATGGAATACCAAAAGATATTATCCAAAATAAAGTAGATTACTTATTAAAATTGATTGGTCTTGAAGGGTTACGTGACCGATACCCTCATCAACTATCAGGAGGTCAACAGCAAAGAGTTTCCATTGCTAGAGCACTAGCACCAGAGCCAAATTTAATGTTGTTGGATGAACCGTTTGCTAATTTAGATCAATCGCTTAGGCGTGAAATTCGGGAAGAACTATTGCTAATTTTAAAAGAAGCTATGATACCCATTTTAATGGTAACTCATGACCCAGAGGAAGTTTTATTGATTGCCGATTCGATGGTCTTATTGTCTAACTGTGGAAAATTAATACAAACTGGATCTCCCAGACAAGTTCGCAATCACCCTAGCAACTTAGTAGCTGCCAGTTTTTTTGGACCACTAAATGTTTTGCGAGCCTCGGTAAATGGTGAGAATGCTTCATCAGCTATAGGTAAATTTCCTTTGAAAATATTTTCAAAAACAACAAATACGTCAAATAATTTATTGGTAATAAGACCCGAAGGAATTCGTCCCGCTTTTAATAATGAGAAAAATATAACTGCACAGGTGCTATCCGTCCATCGCAGTGAAATAGGATATCTGATTAATTGCAAACTAAACGACGGAAGCAAAATCAAATATTTTCACATATATGGCCCCCCCCCAAAAAATAATGACTCTGTTAATTTAGTAATAGATACAAAACATATCTTTTTATTTTAATTGAATACTAAATTAATAAAACAGGGCATTGTATTGTTTAATATCTAAAAAAATTTTAGTCTTTATTATCTAAGCGTTAGTATTAAGGCTCAGCATAAAGAAATTTATTAGTAGAAGTTCTAGACTCATAAATGATCCAAGCTCTTGAGAAATTAGTCAAAGTAAGTACTTATGGACTATTAAAATTACCAATTTTTGGGACTTACTTACATTGGCTACAAAAAGGTTCTTTTGACAGTAATATTGAAAAATATCCTCTATTAGATTCCAAATTTGAAACGTCACTCAAAGGGTGTTATGTCGCTGGAGATTTAACTGGTATTCCGCTACTGAAAATGGCCTCTAACAGTGGTTCAAACCTTGTAGATCAGCTCATCAATGATCGAGTAATTGAACGAAACACAGATAGCACTGAATTAATAATTATAGGCGCTGGGGTAGCAGGGGTCTCTGCCGCATTAAAAGCAAATGAAAATAATATAAATTACATTCTTCTTGAATCTAATCAAGCTTACTCTACAATCGCAAATTTTCCGGTAAAAAAACCAATTTTGCTTGAACCAAAACATATAAAAATTCATTCAAAACTTAACCTTGTAGGCCATTCAAAAGAGATCTTATTTAATAATCTAAAACAACAGCTAACTGATAGTAATTTGAATCTAGAAAAAGTTAACGTTACGCACCTTTCTCGTTGCGATACGATGATTCTCGCACATTCACTGAATCAAACATTTAAAGCTAGAGCCATAATACTTGCAATAGGAAAATCCGGAAATTTCAATAGATTAAATATCCCTGGAGAGAACCTTGATAAGGTAAGTAATAGATTAATAGACCCTAATATTTACAAAAAGAAACGCTTGTTAATTGTTGGCGGTGGTGATAGCGCAGTAGAAGCTTCTATCTCATGTGCGCAGGCAGAATCGGACGTATCTTTATCATTCAGAACTCAACGGTTATCGAAACCTAAAAAAGAAAATTTAGATAAATTAAAAATACTTGAAGAAAACAAAAAGATTAATTTAATACCATCCAGTAATGTAAAAGAAATTCGAGAAAATGAGGTTGAATTCAAAGATGGTCAGAAGATAACCAATGATTTTGTTTTAACTCTGATTGGAAAAGAATTACCAATCGAGTTTTTTAAAAAATCAAGCATCAAATTACAAGGTGAATGGAATCAAAATAATTCTATTGCTTTAGTTTTAAGCATACTATTTTTTACTTGTTTTTATCTCTGGAAAAAGGGTGATATTTTCAGTGCACTTTATTCATTTAGTCCACTATGGAAGCCTACATGGCTGAGTTTAGATGCCCCTTTTATATATGGAGGCATATACTCAATTGCCGTTATAATTTTTGGTTTTTTTAGAATTCGACGTAAGCCAACTAAATATATAAAACTACAAACATTAACACTAATAACTATTCAAATCATACCTCTATGGATTTTACCTACATTTTTAATTCCATTGATGGGTCATATGGATTTACTACCAGTCTGGTTTAAAACACAAATTTTAATGGTGGATTCAGGGGCTTATCTGACGGGGGCGAATTGCTGGCGATTTTACGGAATAATATTAGCTTGGCCACTTTTTCCCTTCATTTGGCTGGAAAACAGCATTACTACATTTTGGATAATTTATGGCTTTACTCAAAGCTTCATATTTATTCCATGGATAATTTTTTATTTTGGAAAAGGGGCTTACTGCGGTTGGATTTGTTCTTGTGGTGCACTAGCTGAAACCGTTGGTGACCGTTTTCGAAAAAAAACCCCTCATGGGCCATTTTGGAAAAAAGCTGAAAATTGGGGACAAGTAATTCTCTTGTGGATTGTTTTTTTAACACTCATGAATTTTTTGAGTATTATAACTGGCATAGAAGCGTTACGATTGAGTAGTACTTATCTCTGGCTAAAACAGGCCTATATTTGGATAGTTGATTTCGCACTCGCTTCAGTACTTGGTGTAGGAATGTATATTTTTCTGGGTGGAAGATTCTGGTGTAGATTATTTTGTCCACTAGCGGCTCTAATGCACTTTTATACCAAATTTTCCCGTTTTAGAATTTTCTCTGAAAAAGAAAAGTGTATATCTTGTAATATTTGTTCCACAGTTTGTCATCAAGGAATTGATGTAATGAATTTTGCTAACGAGGGTATCCCTATGAATGATGTGGAATGTGTGAGATGTTCAGCATGTATTGTTGAATGTCCAACAGATGTATTAAATTTTGGTAAATTGGCAAAAATCCCTTCATCCCCTACAGAAAACGATAATTGAAAATATTATCAACTTATTCTTGGACCTACCAATACAAGTAACCCAACAAAAATAACACATGGAGTCATAGCTACTCCTAACCATATGAAGAAATCTGTGACCAGTTCTATTATAGCTTTAATTTTGTATGAATACTCCGATTCTAATTTCTCCATTGTTGGTTGTGATATACGCACCAGATACTCATTCAATTCAAGATCACAGTCAATAGGTATATTAAAGTCTTTAGATAATTGAACACACTTGTAAAGAAATGACCAAAACTTATCAGATCCTTCCCCTATAAAGTGAGAAATATTGGTATCGTCTAGAGCTACAAGTCTTAGTTTAATATGACGAGTAGATAGACTCGAAAAATATGGAGAAACGGTTAAATTAAACACTTTTACTTTTTTTAGATCTAAAACAAAACGTTTTCTTGAAAAAAATAGATTTCCATAGGTGCTTGATAAAATTCCCGAGGAAATTTCTAAAACATTACGTGTTCTAAACCAAAATTTAAGTAATAGTCCAACTACAACTATAAAAAATCCCAAGCCAAATAATTCCATTTCAAAAGATTTTACAAAGGCAAATGAAGGGTAATAAAGTATTACACACAATAGTGCACAACCATTGCATAATAGACCTTCGCCTAAACATTCCTTAGCACATTTTTCACTGGTTATTAAATTCTTTTTCATAAATTATTTGAGATATCGCTTACTGACTAACTTTGTTTTGAATCGATAAAAAGGAATCAATCTTACAGTTTTATTAAACTGTATTTCACCTCTAACATCTTCAGGATTACAAATAATAAAATAAACAGCTTCAACATAAGTCATAGTTTCAATATAATTTTCATCCTAATCCATTTCCCTCATGGAAAGTTTTTCATTTTCCAATTTTTTAACATAGCGGACTTTGTCCCTGAAAGCCGTGATTGCAATCGACGATATATAAATATCAGAATTAAAATCGCAAACTGGTTCGGATTCTAATTTACACTGTAGCCCCACATTAGTAGGCTATGTAAATATTTATTTCCATTCATAACGATAATCCCCAGGAGTTTCAACTCTTGTCACAGGAGAACCATTTCTAACTATTAAAAATTCACCAATTACCTATAAATGCTTCAATATACCCTCACCATCAAGGTAGGTTGCCTTAGTAATGATAGATAGAATGCTAATGACTATTGGTTTCATGTGGTATTTTGCACGATTAGTCGTTAGGTTGTTAATTATGCTTAGATTTTCAGACCATAATAGTTGAGATTTTTGAAGAGTTATCAATAATTTTTATATTAAAGGCTTACCATGGGATTCGATAAATATAACTTAAGCTCACAAACCTTAACTGCTCTTAGATCACTCAAATTTAAACAACCGACAGAAATTCAGGCAAGAACATGGCCATTAGCATTAAAAGGTCGAGATATTCTTGGTTTATCTCAAGCTGGTACAGGAAAAACATTGGCATTCGGAATACCGATGATGGAAGCTATTAATGGTCTGGTAGGTTTTCAAGCCTTGGTCTTAGCCCCTACCCGAGAACTTGCAACACAGATTAGAGATGATATAAAACCTTTTTCATTCAGTGGCAAAAGAAACCTAGCTCTCTTAATTGGTGGCCAACCATATCAAAAACAACGTGCCCAAATTGTTTTGCACCCGAATGTAATAATTGGTACTCCTGGCAGAGTGAGGGATTTTCAAAGACAAGATGAGATACATTTAAAGAATATCAAAGTTCTAGTACTAGATGAAGTTGACAGAATGCTTGATATGGGTTTTCAAAAACAAGTAAATGAAATTCTTTCAGGTATCAATGATAGTTGTCAGGTTTTACTATTTTCAGCTACATTCGGAGCTGATGTTGAGGAACTAGCACTGAGAATAACTAAAAATCCTGTCAAATTTACTGTGGGAAATATAAAAGAAAATGTTGCTGAGGTACAACATGACATAATGGAAGTAGAATTTGCTTGGAAACCTTATGTACTGAATTATTTACTTCAAAATAAAGCACCCCAAGAGAGGTGGATAATATTTTTGCGAAGTTCGGATCGTGTCATCGCCATGCAAAAGATATTGGAATCATTTGGTTATGAAGATTTTTCAGTAATGTATGGCGATTTATCTTCCGGTAAACGACGTAAAACTATGGAAGCATTTCATAAGAAAAAATTCAGTATACTTTTAAGTACTGATATAACTTCTCGTGGAATCCATGTGGAAGGTTTAGAAAAGGTCATAAGTATTGAACTTCCAGATGACCCTGAAAACTTCATTCATCGTCTAGGTAGAACTGGACGTGCTGGGAAGCTTGGTCACGCACTGACTCTACTAAGCAAAGATGAGTTGCCTCGTTGGAAAAGAATACTACAAAAATCAAAACTTAAATTCGATCTCGTAAATATTCCACAGTTAGCATATGAGCGCCTAGATATTGATAAAGTTTGGACGGACATCGGGCATAAAAAATTTCATGAACCGACTAGTAGTAATGTGAAAGTGTTTACAAACTCGGCAAGAAAATCAGGCAAATTATCAAGTAGAAAATCCCAGAGACAT
The DNA here is from genome assembly GCA_964603885.1 of uncultured bacterium. GTDB lineage: Bacteria > Muiribacteriota > UBA6191 > UBA6191 > UBA6191 > JAYZAC01. The sequence continues at coordinate 52,313 of CAZRWM010000002.1, read as the reverse complement.
TCTAAACCGAAAAAGATCCCATCAAAGAGGAAAAGAAGATAAAAAAATTGCAGGCAGGCGAGGCCCTGCCTGCATTCATGTAAATTGAAAATTAGAAAGTTCTGGAACTAACAACTATGAAGCTACTCTAATTATAAGGTCAGTCAAAGTGCTTTGTAAAGCCCCTCTTTGTTGTTTTTTGTATTTTTAAGAACCTGTTTAAGCTGCTCGAGCACTAAATATAAGCAAGGTACTAAAAATAAAGTAAGACTAGTAGCTGCAACAATTCCAAAACAAACTGCCACTGCCATGGGCTGCCAAATTACCGAAGTTCCCATGAAGCCTAACACGACTGGCAATAAACCCAGAACTGTGGTTGCTGTTGTTAAACTGATTGCCCTCAGTCTCTTTTTGGCCGCTTGTAGAACCGCTTCACTAAGAGACAAATTTTCACGTGCCTTATTGATAAAATCAATTAAGACAATGGTATCATTGACTACTACTCCAGCTAAACCAACCATGGCTATATAAGTTAGCATGGTAAAAGGCAAATCAAATATTCCCATTCCACATATTACTCCTAAAAATGCGTAGGGAATCGCAATCATTATCAAAAATGGCTGCGTAAAACTATTAAATTGAGTCGCTAAAATTAAGTACATCAAGAATGTAGCAATGTAAAATGCTTCCATGAGAGATTCTAGTGATTTATTAGTTTGAGTCATCTCTCCACTACCTTCAGAGATTTGGATACCGGGATACTTGTTTAGGATGGGCTCAATTGCAGAATCCACAATGACATTTGTTTCTATTGCAGTTTTTGAGAAGACCCCATTAAGATCTGCTGAAATTGTAATAGAGGGTTTTTCATTATATCTGTTCAGTCTTAAAAAGCTTTGCTTTAGTCTTAAGTCCGCAACATTTTTCAGGCGTACATTTTCACCATTCCTACCTGTTAAAATCAAATTAGAAAGATGTTCTGTATCTTGCATTTGGTGTTTAAGGTACTGAAGTCTAATATCTACTTCCTCTCCACGCCAATGGACAACACCAGCTAAGACTCCGTCTACAACCATGGCAATTTGTCTACCTATACTCTCTTTGGTCAGGCCTGCTAAGTGGGCAGCCTCTTCCTTCACAATAATATCAATACGAGGTTGGCCTTCTGTAAGAGACGTTTCCAAATTTATAATTTCATCAATATTAGCTAGAGCTGCCAATATTTCCTCGTGAGCATCATTAAGCTGCTCTAAATCTTTACCTGTGATACGCTTAGATACAGACTTACCTATTGGAGGTCCCGTTTTTACTTTAAGTACAGTTATTTTATTTATTCCTGGATACTGAAGCTTCTTAAATGCATGGCGTAATTCAGTTACAATTTGATCACTTGTCTTATCGCGTTCATCGACCTCGACTAAATCAACTGTTATCTGACATCGATTGGCACCTCTAACATAATGATAGTTTTCATTTAGACCTCCGCCAACAATAGTAGTAATATTTTTAACCATATCTCCCAATCGATCCTCTAGCTCCTTTTCGATCGGTGTACTTCTAACAAGAGACGATTCCATTGTACTATCACTGCTGCCTTCAACATTTATCCATAGTCGAGTTACATCACTCGGAAAAAGCTCTTGTCGTAAGCGATGATCGCTAAGAAAAAATGGAAGATAGGCTAAACCAATTACTAATACAGTAAATATGGATAGAGCTCTTTTTGGTTTGTCCAAACTAGGTTTCAACAAAGAAGTTAATAGATAATCCAAACGTTCCCAGAAATGATTTATACGATTCAGAGACAAATTACTTCTATTGAGTTTTCTCTCGATAAAAGTTGCTTCCATAAAGTGGCAAGGCAACATTAAAAATGCTTCGATAAATGAGGCTATCAGAACAAAGGTTACTGTAATGGGTATTATAATCATTACTCTACCCATCTCTCCCGTCATAATTACCATGGGTAAGAAAGCACAAATAGTAGTCATAGTGGAGGCGACTATTGGGTAAAAAACTTCTTTACTTCCCTCAATAGCTGCTGCTTGTAACGACTTTCCCATTTCGTAATGACGTACAATGTTCTCAAGAATTACAATTGCATCATCAACAACCATTCCTGAAACAATGACTAAAGAGAATATCGATATTTCATTTATTGAAATTCCATACCACTCCATAAATGTGAAGCCGGTTAAAAAACTAAAAGGAATTCCAATGATTGCCAAGACTGCATTTTTAAGTCCTATAAAAATCCATAAGATCAAAAAAACTAAAATAATACCCAGACTGAGATTAGACTGTAAAACATTGAGTCGACGATTGATATCCTCAGAACTATCGTTAAAGAAACCGATTCGTATATCATTACTGACTTTCTGCTTAAATTTTTCGACTTTTCGCCGTATGGTTGGCACCAGCTCTAGTGTATTAACATATTTAGTTTTTTTTACGTTTAATACTATCGCTAACTCTCCCCACTGTTTGCGATAACCAACCGCTGGCTCAAAATCAAATTCTAAGGTACCAATATCTCGGAGCCTCAGCGTAGATGTACCCTCTCCTGTTCTAATTATCAAATTGCGTAACTCATCAGGAGTGGAATATTCTCCTTTTGTTCTAACAAGTACACCTGTTCCAGTATCAGATCTCAAAATTCCTGCACTTATGTTCATAGAGCTTGATTTAACTGCTGACAATATTTCATCTAGTCCGATAGCTGCTTTTTGCATAGCTGCTTGGTCCAGAGATACGATTAGTTCTCCGTTTCTGATTCCCGCCTCTTTAATCCTCTCTACACCTTCAACTAAGCTTAATTCCTCCTTTAGCCACTCAGCTGTGCGCTTCAGTATTCGTTCATCCGTACCACCACTAAGCGCAATCGAAAGTGTTGGTCTCCAATCTTGAGTGGTCACCAGAATAGCGACAGGTTTTTCTGTATTTTTAGGTAACTTTCTGACCTCCTGTATTTTGTTTTGAACGTCCGTGTAAAGTGATTTGTAATCATCATCATTCAAAGTCTCTTCGAATTTTATTCTAATCTGGGATAGACCCTGACTAGACACCGAGTTCATGTGGAGAATATGTTCTACCTCACCGACTCTTTGTTCAATTGGTATCGTCACCTGACTTTGTACATCCTCAGGAGTAGCTCCAGGCCAAACCGTAGTAACCATGACAGTTCCGAAATTCATTTCTGGAAAAGCTTCCATTGGCAAATTTCTCATAGATAGAAATCCTGCCGTTAATAGTAAGATAAAAAGAAGGTTGGTTAGAACAGGACGTTTAACAAAGGTTTCTATCAACATTCTTGACTTCTAAAATGGACTCTGTAGTGTAAAATTTTGTAAATCTAAACCGTTTGGGTAAAAAAAATCACCTTTAGATATGCCTTCAACAGCCAACCATCTGGAACCGTTTTCCTCAACAGTTTTGACTTGATAAGTACCTAGTTCTTTTTTTACGTATTTCATAGGTATCTCTAGTTGTTTTTTTTTCACAGCAAATATGACTGGGACTATTTCTAATTGACTTGGATTCCAGTTTTTGCTCTTAAAACCAATTTCTAAACGAAACTGACCTGTTTTAGGATTAGACACTGGGACTTTAGCGATAATCTCAGCTTTTTGTTTCATTGATGACTTACTAACCCATACAATGTCTCCGATTCGGAGTTGCGTATACACTTGCCACGGAACCTCAGTTTCTAATCTCCAAATACCTGTAGATTGGATTGCAGCGGTGGGACCACCAAGCATCACCCAATCGCCAGTCTCCACAAATAAGGCTGTTATAACTCCATCAAATGGGGCCTTTACTTTTTTGTCGTCCAGCTTCAATTTGAGTATGGCTTTCTTGTTAACGAGCTTTTCAATTTCTAGTTTAATTCTATCAATTTGTAATTTTTCTAAATCTAACCCTTCCTCAGTGTAAGCATCAGGATTTTTAATACGTCTATCATACCTGTTCTGATGATAAGTTAGTTGTAGTTGTTGCTTGCTAATTTCCAGTTCTATTAAATTAGTTTCGAACGGAAGAGTCCCAGCGTTTAGCTTAAATAAATCCTGTCCTTTATCCACGAATTGGCCTATTTCTACGAAGCGACCGGTGACTTGTCCACTAATCTTACTGGCAACTTTACTTTTCCGCTGCGGCTTTATTTTTCCATAAGATTCAAAACTAGAATGGCGAATCTTAGGTTTGAGTATTAATTGATTTTGCGCAGCCAAACCTGTAGTTAAAAGAAAAAAAAATAAATACTTCATATTCATATCCAAATTGCGAAAATTAATTACCAGCGATGCTGAACTCTTCGCAGAGCCTTCCTAAAAACATTATGTTTAGAATGTTGACCATGCTTGGTAGCTAGATCATAAAATTGTCGAGCTTTACTGTAATGATTACGTAATTCATACAATAATCCAAAGTGATAAAGGATTGTCTGATACTTCGCTTTTACATCCCTATTCTGTTTTTGATTGAAAAGATCTCTCTCGACCTTTCTTTTTTCACTTACCATTAAACTGAAGGCTTCATCTACTTGATTAGCTTTTAATAACAGTAGAATACTGCTGGCATTTTGATGAGCATCATGAAACCAGGGAGCTTTTTCAGTCTTTTGATAGCTATACCACTCGCTCTTTATTTCCTCCACAATCTTTTCGAAAACCGTTTCATACAATACCTGACGAGATGAAGACTTAACAGGAATCGTCCAATTTTGACTAATAGTATTAACTCTAATACCAGTACTTAAGTCGTAAAAATGTAGCTCAAAGTCTACTTCTAAGTTTTCACGATAGTACATTTCTAATGCACCTTGTAATAAGGCCTGAACATTCAATAAATTTTCGAGTTTTTTCAGACCATTCAAGGTATGACCTTGAATATTTAGTAATTCATTAACTGCAGGATTAGATTTATTCGGTCGAACCAATTGTAGATCAGGTACGAGCGCTAACTTTTGTAATAACCACCTGTTAATTTTTTGCAATTTATCACCGTTGATGCCTGCAAAAGCAATCCTTTTATAAGGAGCCTGATTGATTGGATACGGAGGCCTTGAGGTGAACTTAATATGAAGCAACTCTACACCTTCATTGGCGAGTAGTTTTGAAACTATTAAAACACATATTCCACAAGTCAATACCTTGTTGAACGAGATGCGTATCTCACATATTAACTTGTTGAATATATGTGCGGACATGGAGTCTAATCGATCAGACTACCCAAAAAATTACGATTTAAATCCATAGTCTGTGCTTGTGCAAAAAGAGCTGTATTCAATAGTGACTGATCACGAGTCAATTGTATTGCTTGCTGAGCTAAATCAGCATCCCTTATCAAAGACTCTGTTGCTGTTTGATTTTGAATTGAAGTCTGTACTGAATTAAATTGAGACTGAAACCCATTACTCTGTGCTCCTATGGAGGATCGCGCCTGGGAAGTTCTTTCTATTGCGGTATCAATTCTACCCAAAAAACTATCCCTTGATTCAGGGTCGCTTAAACTAAAATTTGATAGATTTAACGAATCACTGGAAAAATCACCGAAAGAAAAACTGCTTGCTTGACCTTGATTAGATCCCGTCTGAAAATTCAGATTTTGCGGAGAAACATTAACAGTAAAATTAGATGAACCAGTTCCCCGTACTGATTGATCATTTAGTCCCAAAGTTGAAGCCAAGTCATCTACCCCTGAAGACACATCCGTAACTGAGATAGAGGAACTGTCACCAACATCAGTAGACTCTAAAATTAACTCGCCATCACTTATGGATGCTTGGATATTCTGACCGCCTTCCGTCAGCTGTTGGTTGATTGCCGCTTCGATTTCAGCCTCAGTGAGAACCGTACCTGCGCCACCAATGTCAATCTGAGTAGCCGCCCCTGTCGCATCGGAGACTTCAAAACTTACCTGACTCTGAAACTCAATACCCTGACTGGAAGAAGTCTCTTCAGTCCGACCTTCAAATTCAGCAGTATCGTCGGGAGCAGCTGTAGTGACTAAACCATCTGTAATACCCAAGGATTGTGTTAGCTCAGCGCTTGTTCCAGATATACTGAAATTCTCTCCTGCATTATTCCCTCTGAGTATTAGATTGCCATCCTCTACTACTGCGGTGACATCAACGTTACCAGCCTGTAAATCCGTATTTAACTGCTCTACCATATTAGATAACGTGTTATTTCCAGCTGTGAAATTGATTGTAGCCGTATCCCCAGCCTGATCTGTCAATGTTAATTGCGTGGAATTTGAAGTAGAAATCACATCTTCCATATTTATCTGGTTACCACTCACTTCAGCGCTAGTTACTTCATCGAATTGCAAGTCTAGTCCAGACAAAACACCACTTGCCCTGAAATTTTCATCAAGCTGAACTGTTTGAGATGATCCGTTTCCTGACAAGGTCAACTCAATCACGCGATTTCCGTTAGCATCAACTGATCCCGCTAAACCTCCACTAAAACTACCACTTTGGCTTAATGGTCCAGTAACAAAAGTATTGATATCATTTTGAGCCGAACTGACTCTACCTGATGTCGAACCATCCAATAAACTCTTATTGTTAAATTCTGTACGGTTTGCCGTATCATTTATACCTTCAAGAATTGATTGGGCTTCTTTCTCTAGTGCTTCTCTATCTTCGTTATTTAGTGCACCGTTACCGGCTTGAACAGCTAATTCTCGTAATCGCAATAGATCGTCTGAAACATTAGATAAACCGCCCTCAGCAGTATTCAGTAAACTGATGCCATCTTGAATATTGGCAGATGCTTGATTGAAGCCTCTGATTTGCCCCCTAAATTTCTCGCTGATCGTTAAGCCAGCAGCATCTGCAGAGGCAAATGGAATACGAGAACCCGAAGAAATTTTGGATATAGTGTTTTTCATCAGACTGTTGGTTTTTTGTAAACCAAGAGTACTGATGTTGACGTCTGATATTGGACGCACCATCATGCAACTCCTTTTGCACAGCCCTCCGTGGCAACTTATAATTTCCCATGTCAATGTTCAACCATGAACAAACATACAACCACAATTTTAGACAAATTTGAGCAAACTGTCAAAGTGTATGACTTCATTATTTTTGAAGCCAGTTCTTCTCAAACGGTCTGCCTTCATTTCAGGCGAATCATTAAAAATGTAATATCATCGCTTTGTTCTTGACCTACCGAAAATTCTTGAAGTTCCTGTACTAAACCATTTTTAATAACTTCCACATCTTCTCTATAAGTCTTATCCAAATACTCAATTAGCCTTTCTTCTCCATATAATTCAAATTTTATATTTTGGGCTTCAGTGCAACCGTCAGTGTAGAGAAAAAGAAGACTACCTGCGCTTACTGAACAACTATTAAGCTTGTATTCAATGTCATCAAAAATTCCCAAAGGTAATCCTTCAGCGCTTAACCAAGTCTTATCGCCTTTAGGACTTATTAATAACATTTTGTTATGACCACCTGAAACAAAATCTAATTGATGCTTAGAGGCGTAATATCTAGCAATAAACATAGTACAAAAAATACCAGGTGTAGCGCCCATACATAATAGTTTATTCAAATGGCTTATATTGTGTTCCAAAGTATTGTTGGAATTAGACAAAACCTGAAATCCAACTTTCATCCTTGCTGATACTAATGCTGAACCCAGACCTTTACCGGATACATCACCTATCAACATATCCAAAACTTTTTCCGCTTCAAATACATCAATAAAATCGCCTCCAAGGTAGCGCGCAGGCAAATAATAGTGACTCCATTCTATTTTCTCGGATAAATGAATATCTTGAAGAGGGGTAATGATACTTTCAGCAATTTCAAATTCTCTCCGCTGAGTGATATTGCGCCGGAATTCTAACTCTAGTTCGCGACTTTTATGAAAATATTGAACTTGTTCATGAAAAACTTGCGCTTGGATCTCACCATCAAATTCAAACGATTTATGCTTAAAGACTGAGCTCCACATATTTTCATTCGCGCTAAGATCAATTACACTGTCTTCAAATTGAATTCGATTTTGAGTACTATCAAAATTTTTAAAGTTAATATTGAATTCACTCAAATATAGGGCGTTGATATATTCATTAAAAATTTCTTTCGATGGATATTTTGCTATCAAGTCCCAAGTTTGTATTAAACGCCCCATCAAATGAAATTGCTTATTTAATCTCTTAATGGTATTCCCAAACTGTCGCTTTAAAATCTCAACCTCCATATATCCAGAGGTTTGCACTTTGGCTAATAAATCTAGTTCCAAGTTTTTAAGATTATTTGAATATTTATCTACTGCCAATGAAAGACTTACAACAGGTTGAGTTACCCTTGATACAAAGTAGTAGGCGACTGAAATAAGATATACTAAGAGTAATGTTAAAACTACGGTAACCAGAAGAATAAATCTTTTCAGTGGTCTCCTAATTAATGATTCCGATTCGATTGAAAAATAATAAGCGCTAGGAATAATATTACTTCTGTAAGCCCAACTGTAATGAATTTTTTTTTCCTGATTCTTTGATTTGAGCATTAGCTGTCGATCTTGTTTTAAGTGATTTTGTATTACTCCGAAAATTAGGTTGGGGTGAACTTTTTCGATACCGTCAAAATTTTGGTCTAATAATTCCCAAGATTTCATATCTTTTCTGAAATTACGACCTTCAATATTAGTATGTCGTAATAACAGTAAATTAGGCTTTAAGACTGTTGCACGCAAGAGCTTTACCAGATCAAAAGATAAAATAAACACTCTGTATTTATTTGCATAGTCATTAAGTTTTATAGGTAAAAACTTGATCAAAAAATAAGATTTACCACTTTCAAGATAAAGTGTTTTAGATAATGGTTTTTCTAAGTTATTCCAGTTTTTTACAGCCCAATTTTCAATGATAGATTCTTTTTTCGTTTCATTTTTAATTATCCAATTGGGACGACTGTTTAGGTCTGCTTCAAAGAGATATCTTTCGTTTTCGACAATGGATAGAATGGAAGATAATTCTTGATTTCCAGCTATGATCTTTTCTAACTGAAAATTACAATCTTGAGAAGCAGTGCAATTTGCAATTGTGTTGAACAAAGGCTTTAAAGATAGTTTTGTTTTTAGACTATCGATAGTTTCTTTTTCTGCAAATAATACATTTGCCGGCTGATGATGGAAATAATCTTGCAGCAGAATCGAGGATCTATGCTGAAAGTACATACTAGTAAGTATGGCCACCAGGAGATACGGTCCTAATATGCAAGCAATAACGCTAATGAAAACTTTTTTTCGAAGCCCACTCTTTTTCAGCATCAGCATTTTCTAAACACCAATTGTGTGAAATGAGGACTTTGCTCAGCAGATTTTGTAACCTTTTGGACTCGATTGTCTATCATAGAAACAATATCTTTCAATGGTAATTGATCATTTTTTCCAATAATATCTATGATCTCAGAGAAATGTATGGAGCTCTTTTTGTTCACCGTTTGCAGTTCTGCTTCCGCTGAAACAATATAAAGAATTTCGTTTTGTTCTAGGTTAATTGAATTAGATTTGATGTTTTTTTCTAAACCATATCCTACTGGAGGATAACCTGCTGGCAACCTTTGATATGCGCTACCTGTTACATGAAAACCCATGCCCACTCCAGCACAGACATAATCTAGCTGCCCATTTAATATATCTATAAATCCTATGAATATATTGGCTAGTGCATCATCATAAGATTGATCTACTAAAAACCTTTGGAGACTCTCTAAAACATCTTCTGGATGTTCTTTATCAGCCATCATAAAATCGAGAAAAGTTTTGTAAACCATAGCCATCACACTAGCTTTTATTCCAGAATCATAAAGGTCAACTAAATAAAATCTCAATGTACCCTTTGAATTGATAACATCCAAAAACTCTCCTGTGATTCCCTGTGAGGATTCAGAGGAAAATGCACACTCCCAATTATCTCCACAATCAACCATAGCTTGAGGCATCAAAACACTTTGGATACGACTGGCTAACTTCAAATCACTATTCAAAGCAGCAGTTGTCAATCTTTCATTTTCTAATCTTGCTTTTTCAATCATTTGCGCAAATTGTTTTTGCACAATGGATATAATGTCTGCATCTAAATTATTTATTTTTGGAAAAAAAAGATAAAGCTTTGGTATGCGATTTAAGCGCTCAATTAAAAATTCTTGTTGTTGATAATTTATTGGAATTTCAATTACTTTCTCCAATTGATCTACCGGAGTTTCATTTAAGTAACGAACTCTATATTTTTCATCTAAATCTCTTAAAAAATAGTCTGCCTCTTCCAAATAATAATCTAAATTTTTTTCAGATTTATTTAATATGGTTTGTAGTCCGAGACTCAATTTGACCAAAGACCATTTTTCTTTGATTCTTTTGTCAAAAGCTTGCATTCTCGATTGTAACCATGAAATTTCGTCCTCTATCAAAATTTCAGAAGATAATTCGTTTCTTTTTTCATTCACTAAATAACCGAAACAGTCGTTTATACTAGACTTTAATCCATTCAAAAAGTTCCGTCGTATTATCAGAAAAATAAATAGAGTCAGAAAGAAAAATAGCAGTGGCCATTGCCATATTTGAAATAAAGTTGTCATGTAATTAGAGCGCTTTTCTATGAAGCTAATCCGGTTACCACCTAAGATTTCAGAGTAGTAACTGGAGACCCAGTACATAGTTGATTCATCGCCTTTAATTCTCCTAGTTTCAAACAGTAAAGGTTGTCGATCAAATCGTGTTGTTTTTCCTAATGCTTGTCTAATTTGTGAAGGTATATTAGATGACTTTATAAATTTTTGTGATATTGAAGAGTACACTTTAACAAAAGTCCAATCCATATCCTCTAGAGGCTCTACAGCACTGTAATTATTATTAAAAATACTATTATCCTTTGAGAACCTTAATTCAAAATATATGCTGTAAGTACTGTTCTTTAGATATTCGGTAAGGTCTGAACGAATTAAGAAAGAGTTATTCAATTGTAATGATTTATTTTTTGAACCAATTTGCTTAATTCTGATTAACTCTTGATTTTTATATTGATTCCATATTTCTTCATCACAATTATCTCTAAATAGCTTATTTATGGCAGGTTGCCAGGCATCTTGATGCTTATTTGTAAGAATTTTCTGCAAATTTAGTTGTAAATTTTGTTTTCTTTGGTTAACAAAATCTTCTAATTCTTGCAAAAACATTGATTGTGATCTTACACATTTTTTCCAACTGGATAGTTTCTCGGCCTGAAAGACTAAATAAAAAACAATCCCACAGATTGTCACTGAAGCGATATATGCGCCTGTTAATAAGATTCGTAAATGATCTACAATAGAGCGTGAAAACATAATTTGTTTCACGATTATATCCTAAAAGCTTCTTCTATAAATTATCTCATTAAATTGAAAAACACAGCTCTACATAAATGCTTATCCAATTTTATCCGAAGTAACAAGAAATGCTAAAAATACTAATTTTTTGTCTTATTACTTGTGCATACCAACCATTGGAAGCTAGATCTAACAGAAACAGTCGTAATACCGGTATGATGGGGGCTAAAATGTATCCCTATCTGGCAAATTTTAAGGGCTTTGATAAGACAACTACTGGCCTTCAATTAAGTATAGAAGAACAATCGGGAAAACGAAGACAGGAAGCCGTAAACTCCTTTAATTTGTACTATGTAAAACCCGAATTAAAAAACTTTCCCACCTACAAGGTAAAACAAACAAAATTTGAATATGAAAATAGAAGTTATGATTCACAATTTAGTTATTACAGTGCCGCTTTAGGTGTTCAAAAAGTTAGTCCTAATTTAGGGCTTAAAAAGTATTACAGCAATAAGAATGAAGATGCCAGAGCACACATCAAACCGTATGTAACATTTCGTATGGGTTACAAGATTTGGCAAAAAGTACCAGTTTTTAATACTCCTGCAATTGCTGAGTTGTCTTACACCGTATCAGATGACTATCGTTTTCCTTCTGAAGGACCTCACGGATACCAGAAAATTCCTCTCAAAGGTTTTGGCGCAGCTATATCATTTAGATTCTAAAGAATTGGTCAATTCCTACACTAATACTGGGCTAAATTATAATTCTATGATTTATTTGTCTACTAAATTGGAGTAGACAATGGTTAAAGCGTATCAAATTATCACTTTTTATTGTGTTTTAGGTTTGATTACAACGGGTCTTATAGGTTACTACCCTTATATTGACCCTGAAGGTTTCGCAACATTAGCAATATATGCTGATCACCCTAGTAAACACATTGGATTAGGTAAGTTTTGTGTAATTACTCTCATGTCAGTACAATTAATAGGTCTAGTTCTGTTAGTTAAGAGATACCGCGATTTCAAGGCTCATTTCATCAATTCGAAGCGTAGTCTGAGCGAAAAATCTTTATGCCGTAAAGCTTTTTGGATAGGCCTTGTAGGACTCATACTAGGAATTTCTTTTGCCAAAGCTCCGTGGTTACTTGGAACTAAAGTCTTGAAGGGCCAAATAACTGCTCAATCACACTTTCATTTTGTAGCTCTTGATCTATTTCTGTTATGCACAGCATTAATGATGAGCGGTTGGGCTTTAGAAACAATTTCTCGTCATCTTCTGTGGGCTAAACAGGACTTGGAGCAAACAAAGGTAATAGAGCCGTTCATCTGGGACATTCATGCTCAAAAATTTAATTTGGCCAAGAAATTTTTATTTCTAGGTATCAATGTATGGTGGCCTTATTTGGTACTAAAATATGCGGTTGGAATGAGTGCATTATCTGGATTAGCTTTTCTTCCTGTGCATCTTGCAGGTGTCATACCTTACAGTATACTTAAACGCAAACATCGTTTTAAGAGGACTATTAATCCCGATTATCCTGGTAAAATATCTAAAAGAGATAAGTATGAAGCTTTGGCTGCAACATAGGATTGAACATAATGGTAAAAAGTCGTCAAATCACACTATCTGGTACGGATTACGAATCTAATATTGGATATGCGCAAGCAAACCGAATTGATGAATTGCTCTGTATATCCGGTACAGGACCAGGTGATGAATTTGGACAAACCATTGGAATTAATAATGTTGATATACAGGCACATCGTTGTTTTGAAAAAGGACTTGAGAGCGTATTGAGAGCAGGAGGTACAATAGAGGATATTATTCGTACCAGGATTTTTATCATTAATCGGGATGACTTAAATACCGTTGCTGCGGTACATAAAGAGTTCTTTAGTTCAATTCAACCAGCTTGTAGTATTCTCATTGTACAAGGCCTTTTGCATGAAGAATGGTTAGTTCAAATAGAAATCGACGCTTATATAAAATCTCACTGAACGACCTAGTCTTCCAAAGTAGACGTATCCCCGATATCCTCACCTAACTCTTTTGCTTTCAAGACTCGCCGCATAATTTTTCCACTACGGGTCTTGGGCAAACCACTTACAAACTCAATTTCATCAGGAACGGCTAATGAACCCAATTCAGACTTAACATGTCGTTTGACTTGATAAACAAGATCATCACATTCTTTTATATCAGATTTCAATATACAAAAACCTTTGATAGATTCCCCTTTAACTTCATGAGGTTTACCTATAACAGCAGCTTCGGCGATATCTTGATGAGATACTAAAGCACTTTCTACCTCTGCGGTTCCTATGCGATGACCAGATACATTTAATACATCATCAGCGCGACCTAAAATCATTATATATCCGTCCTCATCTTTGGTAGCGAGATCTCCAGGAAAGTAATAACCATCCATCGATTTCCAATATGACTCATAACGCTCTGGTTCTCCCCAACAAGTTCTTAATCCTGATGGCCACGGTTGTTTTATTACAAGTAAACCCACAGTGTTTGATGGAATAGGTTTTCCTTCACGAGACACAACATCAGCATCAATACCAAATAATGGTAAACCAGCACGACCTGGTTTTGTTTTCATCGAGGGAAAAGTTGTTATCATATGTCCGCCCGTTTCCGTTTGCCACCAGGTATCAACAATTGCACATTTCTCGGAACCTATATATTTGTGATACCAAACCCATGCCTCAGGATTAATGGGCTCTCCAACACTTCCTAAGACTCTCAGAGAACTAAGATCTCGGTTAGTTGGCCATTTTTCACCGTATTTCATAAACAGCCTAACTGCAGTAGGAGCTGTGTAAAACACATTAACTCGATAGCGCTCTATTATTTTCCACCATTGATCTGGCTCTGGAAAGTCTGGTGCTCCCTCAGAAATCACTGAAGTAAGTCCCACTGACAAAGGGCCATATATTATATAACTATGCCCTGTTATCCAACCAGGGTCCGCAGTACACCAAAAAATATCCGTACTTTTTATGTCAAATGTAGTTTTTGTAGTGAAATGAGTATAAAGATTATATCCACCCGTCGTGTGTAATACACCTTTAGGCTTACCGGTAGTACCCGAAGTGTACAGTATGAATAAAGGATCTTCAGAATCCATAATTTCAGGTTTACAAATCGAATTTTGTGCCAATTCAAATTCCCTAAAATTTATTTCTTTGCTAGCTAGTTTATCACCAAAATTATCGCGCATATCCATGATTATATGATCTACAAAATCAAGATCATTAACTGCCTGGCTTACAATAGTCCGCAAATCAATTTTCTTTCCTTTTCTCACAGTATAAGCTGAACCAATTACAACACTTGATTTAGCATCTTCTATTCGCAAGCGAAGAGCACTAGCAGAAAATCCCCCGTACACAACGGAATGAATTGCACCTATGCGTGCGCAAGCTAGAATAGCTACTATTTGCTCTATACTCATTGCCATGTAAATGGTTACTGTGTCACCTTTTCCGATCCCAAGAGATTTCAATCCATTACTAAAACGGTTTACCCGTTCCAGTAGTTCACCATAAGTAATCTTAATTTCCCTATCATTCTCGTTTACATAAATAAAAGCAACTTGATTGCGCTTGCCCGAATTTATATGACGATCGAGACAGTTGTGAGTTATATTAAGCTGACCCCCTAAAAACCATTGGTAATTAGGATAATTCCATTCTCTTACCTGATCCCATTTGCGAAACCAGTCTAACTCCTGCGTCGCTATCTCAGCCCAGAACTCCTCAGAGGATTCAATTGAGCGTCGATAGTTTGCTTCATAATCAGAAGGTTTTATCTGCGCAGAGGCAACAATATCTGCTGGTGCCGCAAATTCTACTTCATCTTTAGATAGAATTTGATTAGTCTTTTTTGTCACAATAAACCTCCGTGAGTTACTCACAACATACGTACCTATTAAATAACTGTCAAAGAAAGACTTCTTTCAGCAGAGTACTTATATGGTCTATAATCGGAAATAAGTTAAGCACTCATGTCCATATTCCTTTCTAATGCCTAAAAGAATTCGTATTGTTACAGCAGACATCACCACTATGAAGGTAGAAGCTATTGTGAATGCTGCCAACGAAACTTTACTTGGTGGAAAAGGAGTTGACGGAGCTATCCATGCTGCAGCAGGACCGGATATGCTAAAAGAATGTATGGCATTAAAAGGCTGTGCTACTGGAGATGCCAAAGTGACTGCTGGATATGATTTATATTCCAAATATGTAATTCATACAGTGGGACCTATTTGGAAAGGCGGTGGTGCAGGTGAAGCCGACCTTTTAAGAAGTTGTTACGATTCATGTTTCAAAAGAGCTATGAAATTGGGAATTCGTAGCATTGCATTTCCAGCTATTTCCACGGGAACCTACGGATACCCTATTGAAAAATCAGCTCGAATTTCAATTGAGGAAGTTATTGGATTTTTACGTAAACATGATTATATGGATGAGATTTATCTAGTTTGTTATACCGCGGAACATACTAAAATTTACCAGCAAATTTTTGATGAATTCATTGCCGGTAAAATAGAAAGAGTTTTCAAGGGTGACCAATTAAGTCAACTCATATCACAATTGGACTTTTTAGACGATTTAAATTCTATAGACTTTTCTGATATTGACTTGCTAAAAATTGATCAAATACTAACTGAGGGTCCAGCAGCTAAATTTCTCCCTACTCCTAATGAGTCTTACAAAGAAGATTTACCTCCAAAAAGTGAAAATGGTGATTTGATATACAAAATAGATGGAAAAGAATTTACCGTGCCGGCAATTTACGTTCCTTTAGTTGAGTTTGCCTTTCATAGATTTGGTGGAGACCCGGGAATTGTATCACTACCCGACAGCAATGTATTCGAGCTAATATGGACTTATATTCAGCAAGTAGTAAATTGGGCTTTTAGTCTCGAAAAGTCTCTTTATGGTCAAGTATATGACTTATTGAAGGAAGTAGATGAATATTACAAACAACTGATTATTGAAATTAATAATTTAGAAAATGATCATGGTGATAACCCTCTTTTTCAAGAACTCGAAATGTTACCAGCCGTCTATTTATATTGCGGTAAAGTCTTGAACTCACCCGGGGTAAACCCACGACATAAAGCAGAAGTTTGCCTGGGATTCATCTATCTTATTTCTCCTATCGATTTTGTACCAGAAGGTATAATAAATCACCCCATAGCTTTCAGTGATGATATGGCTATTATGCTATTGATTATGCAGAGAGGTATTGAAAAAGGCTTCGTTAATCCTAAAATGGTGCAAAGATTTTGGGAGGGTGATGAAGACTTTATAGAAAATCTACCTCTACATTACGAACGGATGCAAAAACACTTAGGGGCAGACTTTATTGAAGCTGTATGGAGTTATTTAATTAGCAAACTCGAAAGGTAATCGCTACAGATAAACCGAACATTTAGAGGTATTGCTTGTTAAATTTGAAATTGGCTAAGCACATTATTGTTCCAGAAACACAAATGGTAAATAAGCTTAGAATCATCATATATTGCCAAATTTGAGGGAATTGATTATCAACAATTAGCTCTATATAACTGTAGTATTTGTAACTTGGCAGAGAAGTCATTACAAACTCAATACCAGACGTACCATTCAATATAAAGAATTCTATAAAATTACTACCTACTAAAATTACTCCAAACAGAAAGTAGGTGAGTATTTTAGAAAAAAATCTTGAAATTATAATAATAATTGCTATTGATAGGCTTAACTCCCAGGCGATAAATATAAATGATAGCGCTATTTTTTCTTCAAAACCTACTAGAGTTCCACCTACAAAAGTCATAACAATAAAACTCATAAACAAACTAATTAAAAGTGTCACCCAACAACCGAAAAATTTACCCAACAAATAACTAAATCTATCTATGTCTCTACTTAAATAAAAATAAATACTCAAACGATTGTCCTCGCCATAAATAGTTTCAGTAGTCACTAGAAGTGCAAGACCTAGATGAATCAACCAAACCATACTTAAACCATTACGAAGGAACTTTTCGAAACGAAAATCTGGATTCGTACCAGATAATATTGCGAATAGTGAGACTAACAGAACAGCCAAAAATACTGATAACCAAAAGAATGAGTTACGTCGAGCTTCTAGTACTACATCATATGCAATTTGAAATATAGCCGACATACTAGACCTTCGCTGTAGTAACTTTTTCAATGAAAAATTCTTCTAAATTTTGCTTTTCACCTAACAAGTTATCTACCATACCTCCAGTTAAAATTTGTCCATCATAAATAATGCAAATTTCATCGCAAATTTGTTGTGCCTCCAATAAATTATGGGTACTTATGAGTATAGTTTTACCTTTATTGCGCATCTCCTCTATCAACTGTTTTATTTCTTGTCTTCCGAGAGGGTCAAGACCTGTAGTTGGTTCGTCTAAAATTAGAAACATTGGATCATGCAACAAAGCCTGAACAATATTCAATCTTTGCCGCATTCCTTTGGAAAAAGTTTTAATTGGAGAATCAATAACATGACCAAGTTTTAATCTCTCCAACCAATATGTACCTGTTTTATGAATTATATCTTTGCTTAGCTTACTAAGGTTGCCCATACTCCTGATAACTTCTCGTGGAGTTAGTAGAGGGCTAAAGTATGCATTTTCCGGAGAAAAACCTATAAATTTTCTACATTCAGATGAGCGAAATTCTCCAAAAATTTTAATTTCCCCTTCATAATCAGGAATCAAACCTAGTACCGTTTTTATAGTCGTAGTTTTACCGGATCCATTAGGGCCTAGAAATCCAAAAATCTTATTTTTCGGAACATTAAAACTAATGCCGTGCAATACCTCTTTATACTTGTCCCAGCCTACCTTAAAGCTGACCTTCAAATCTTTTAACTCCAGAATATTCTTAGTATTATCACTCATTACTTTAGGGCTTTCTCCTCAAAATTAAATAGAATAAAGGTATTAAAGACAACAGTAAGAATATATTCATACTCGTAACCCCAATCGGTAGGTAGAATTGAGTATTCACTTGAGGAATCATATGTACGAAAATATTCCTCATGTCTTGTCTTTCATTCTCCATATCATGACGATCCATTGAACCTCTGATTACTTCCTTATCTTTTTTCACCTTACTTTCAGATTTTGGATTTACTGCTGACACCATACTCTGTGTATCTTCTACATGAGTATGATCCATATTACTTGAAGAATGATGATGGTCATGTCCATGCCCGTGACTGTGGCCGTGTGAATGACCTTGTTTTTGATATTTCTTTCGTATCTTCTCATACCGCTGTTTTTGAATAATTTTCACTTGTTGCTCATTTTTTTCATCTAACATTTTATTCATCGCAGCATTGTATTCATCGTTACCAGGCTCATAAAACGCCATACGATGATACTTATATGCCTCTTCAGGTTGCTTAGCATTGAACAAAATTATACTTGCAGAAAAAGCATACAGACGAATATTAAATAAATCTTCAAATGAATATTCTTGCGGGTTTAGTTTTCGAAGAACTTCGATACTGTGCTTTAAGTGTCTAAGGGCTTTAATTGGATCACGAATGCCTTGAAAGTAAATTATTCCCATCTCACCATATAACCTGTACAAGCGTTTGTGGTCTGGATGTTGCAGAATAGCACCACGTAGTATGGTTAAAGCTTCATCAAAACGTTGGTGGTTAACACCTAAAGCGTTTGCTACTAAACATACTCTCGAAATATTTTCGTTATTTAGGCTAACTGAGAGCCTCCATAAAGCTCTTATCTCAGCTTGTTTAGAAAATACACTATAATAAAATTCTTTATCGCCATCTTTTTCTTTGATCCATTCACCAAAATGGCCATACGTATCAACCCTTTGCCAAAGAAGGTCTGAAGCAAAATAGCGAGTTTCTTCGCGAATTTGATCGAATATATCTTTTGCAAGATATACACCTGCTGCTTGACGCAGATTAAGTAGCATACTGGCCAAACAAATAGCGGTGCTCAAAAGTGACAAAAATAACCAAATTCTAAACTTGCTTTTGCTCATACTGCAGCACACTCAGAGATATCATAGTCAAGCAAATAAATATTGCATAAACCGTTAAAAATAGGACGTATTCCATGGATATTTGTTTTGCGTGAACCACCATTTCAATAAAATCAAAATACTTAAAGTTAGGGAGAAACATATAAATCATTTTGACAAACGGCGCCGTATCACTTCCAATTTTTATAAATTCTAAAAAATTAGTAAAAAAGAAAATAAAAATAAATATAAAAAAACAAAGAAACTTACTAAATAATCTAGATAAAAATAAAATCACACTACATATGGTGGTTAGTTCTAGGAAAATAAACATTAAACCCCATAAAATTTGGGCCTTAAATCCTATCAGATATGTACTGCATGAAAGAAAGATAAAGCCACTCACACCTAAGCTTGAAGCAAGAACAGCGATAATACCTAAATATTTACCTATTAAATATTCTTGTCGACTTACAAAACGACTCAGGTAGAAATAAATACTTTTACGTTCTTCTTCTCCATAAAGACATTCTATGCTGTAAAGAAGTGCTAATAGAAAATGTACGAACCATAATATTGTAAAGCCTAATTCTACGTATATTTTTCCACCAAAATTACTATCTAAAATTGACACCGTTGTAAATAAAAACACTAATCCAAGACAAATTAAAATTGTGACATGAAACAAAGAGTTTCTCTTCGCATCAATTAATACGTCTCGCGATATTGTTAACACAGTCGTCATTGGTTGAAATTTGATTTAATCGATTGTAAATTACTCGGATTAAAGTAGGTCAAATAAAAGGTACATTATGAAGTTTGTAATTATACTTATATTAGCCATCAACACAATATTCTCCGGCGCAAATAATAATTCTAATACAGCTACTATCGATGAAGTTCACACTCATGAAGCTCCTCATGGTGGTGTTTTGATAGAATTGGGTGATCATTTTGGTTTGATGGAGTTATTACATGATCCCAACAAAGGTTCTTTACAAGCATGGTTTCTAGATGGTTGTGCAGAAAACTATGTCCGCTTGGTAAAGCAAAAAATCAAATTAGTAATTCATGGTCGTTTCTTAAATAAATCTGTTAAGCAAACCGTATCGTTTGAATTATTACCGAAAGCTAATCCATTGACTGGTGAAACGAATCGATCTACATCTCAGTATCAACTAATACATGAACAATTAAAAGGCGTTTCTAGATTAAAGGGTATGATTCTAAATGTTAAATATAAAAGCCATGATTTTACAAACCTAACTTTTGATACTAAACTAGTGGATTAATCGTTTTCAATTCAGGAATGCCTTCTATACCTGAATTTTGTAAATGCTCATGAATAGTAGTAAGTAATCTAGGGTCAAAATAATTCGAAATAGATTCTTCAGATTCTTTAAGTCTTATTGCAGCTAATCTTAGCAACCTATCTGCAGGACCAAATCGCTTTTTCTGATAATGTACTCCAACACCTGCTAGCAATATTAAAGCCTGAAAAAACGCTTTTTCGGAACCATGTCGGGTATGCCAGATTTCCTCCCAAAACTCGTGAGCCTCATAAAATAGTCCTTTATTAAAGTGTTCTATCCCCAAAATGAATAATTCATTCAATCTAGTTTGTGACATTGTTCTATTTATCATGCTTGACTCAAACTCCATTCATGAGTATACAGCCTAAGCATGCAATCTTCGAATACTCGAAAAAGATTAAGATATTCTATATTGGCCGCTCTTTTATGTAGCGGAATTATTGCAGGAACATACTTGAGAGTACCACTACCTATTGGTATTCCAATAACTTTTCAAGTTCCTATGATTCAGTTAGCTGCTCTGGGCTTACCTGCTCCTTTTGGTATTCTGTCGGTAACTCTATATTTGGCATTAGGTGCCTTTGGTTTTCCCGTATTCAGCAAGGGAGGAGGAATATCATATTTTTTTGAAATAACGGGGGGTTACCTAATAGGATTTTGGGTGGCGACTGTCTTATGCCAAATATTTCAAAAACGAATTATTACACATTGGTTTTATATAATTGTTGCCTTATTAATTCATAGTACGATTATTTATTTAGTCGGTATAAGCTGGCAATCGTATATCACAAATTCCTATTGGTTTGATGTTGCAATTGCTATGACCCCTTTTATGTTGAGCTCCATCCCCAAAATTCTTTTAGCGTATTTGATGATTGTTGGCTTTCATAAAGTGATACGTCGACGATTTTAGCCATAAAAATACGAAACTCAAAATTTTACTGAATTTGTCGACAATATTGATCACTTGTCCGATGAAAAGGCAAAGGAGATTTACATGCAGCCGATACGAGATTTCCAACCTGTAATTAGATTCTCAGATATAAAACATTGGTTTAATTCTCGACAGCAAAATATTGTCCAGGGCATCCAAAAAATTCGGAATAAACGCAATAAAGTGCAAAAGCTTCAATGCTCTTTAGATAGAACAAACTCAAAGTACATCCAAATTGAAGATCAGCAAACTGAAATCAAACAAGAGATCAACAATTTGCAGAAAACCTTAGAAAAACAAAATAAGAAAATTGAAGAAGTTATTTGGTTACTAAAAACTCAATTTGAAGATTTAGAAGAACAAACAGTTGATCAATTATTAGAGATGAAACAACGTGAAAAAGTACTCGACTCCTCAATTCATAAACGTCTTAAAACAATGAAAAAGGAGTTAGCATTCTCAATGCTGGACCAACAAAGTACAATTCAACAATATTTTGATCGAGTATTACAAGTAGAACAGAAAATCAAAAATATTGAAGAAATCCAAAGTGTAGGAATTATCAGAAGATTATTTAAGCAATAGGGTTATGCAATTACCCTACTTGGATTTTCATACTCACAATAAAATCGATGACCCGAATATTTTTAGTATCACTAGTTCACCATGTTTAAACTCCCAACCTATTTGTTACGGTTTACACCCCTGGTATTTAGATGAAAACTGGCCAATTGCATTAGAGTCAATTAAACTCACTTGCAAAACTAGTTCTCCTCTCATGTTGGGCGAAATTGGGCTTGATAAATTGCGTGGCCCTAGTTTTGATACGCAATACAACGCGATGGTCGCTCAATTGAAAATTGCCGCTGAATTGGATTTAGCATGCATTGTTCATTCTGTTCGATCATATTCTGAATGTCTATCTCTCAGAAAAAAGTGGAGTAAATATTGTAGACCCTGGGTTTTTCATGATTTTAATTCTAATGAAAATATGGCAAAAGCAATTATTCAATCGGGATGTTATATATCATTATCTCCGAGAGTAATGAATCACTATTCGATACACAAAAAAAAATTTAGTTACCTTAAAACTCTTGATTTGAATTTTATCTTTCTGGAAACTGATAATGACCAGAATACCAATATTTTAGAAATGTTTGAATGGTATTCATCGATTCGAAATATTGATATGAAAGATTTGAATAAAAGGCTCTGGAAAAATTTAGAATTAGTTACAGGAAAAAATTATGAGTGCATATTGGCTGAGTCGCGCTGAATTACTATTGCAAAACAAAATGTATGAATTAGAAAAAGCTCATGTAGCTATTGTAGGACTAGGAGGCATTGGGGGCTTTGCTGTTGAATGTTTGGTAAGAGCTGGTGTTGGAGAACTTACATTAATTGATGGCGATGTAATTGAAGCTAGTAATAGAAATCGACAAGTAATAGCACTGACAAGTAATGACGGTAAATCTAAAGTTCTAGAAATGGGTAAACGCTGTCTCGAGATTAATCCAGAAATTAAACTTAATCAAATAGATACGTTTTTAGTTCCTGCTAATATCGAAGAATTAGGATTGTTACAAGCCGATATTATTTTGGACTGTATCGATACGCTGACACCTAAATGCCTACTAATTGAATTTGCTAAGAAAAATAAAAAACCAATTATTTCTTGTCTTGGTGCTGGAGGGAAACTAGACCCCTCTAAAGTTCAAATAAAAGATATTAGTAAAACCTATAATTGCACTCTAGCTCGCGCAGTCCGTAAACGCCTCTATAAAATGGGAATCAGAAGAGGGGTTTTATCTGTATTTAGTCCTGAGCCTGTAGATAAATCGAGGCTTCTTAGAACCGATGGAAGTAACTTCAAAAAATCATCATTAGGTACAATTTCTTATATGCCACCTTTGTTCGGACTTTATGCATCATCAGCTATTATTCGAGAATTAGTGGGAGATACCGAAGAAACCGTAAAACTTAATAAAATTTGATTAAATTGCTAGCCAGCTGGTCTACTGCCTTCCTGAATAATTTTCCATATTCCTCTAGCATGATAAAACTCATAATTTCCATGTAAAAGGCTACCCTCTACAAAAATAACATCACGAGTTTTTCGAATAATTTTTGGTCTGGCAATAACAAACTTCCCGGCTATCCCCCTTGAAACAAAATAGGAATTAAGCTGAATTGTTGCTATTCGATTAGGAGGATTTGCTTGTCTTAAAATATTCATAGCAAGAATGTGGTCAATGGCTGTCATCAGCACACCACCATGAATACTACCCCCTTGATTTTGATGTCTATCTACATTTGTTTGAAAACCATATACCCACTCATTATCAATTGAATACTCATAGAGTTTAGATCCAACAAATTTTTCAAAATTAATTGAATATTTTGATTCTATAAATTTTGGTGGGATCAAAACGTTACTATTCATTCCACTCCTTAAAACTTTCGTAGATCGCTAACCAAATTAGACATATTTAGAAAATCTTTTCTTATAAATACATATAAATTACGACTTCCCCAAAATGTGTGTTGATTTGCTAATTTATGAACCCACTCGCTGGCAAATAAAGGTAGTCTTATTATGTGATAGTTTTGAAGTTTTTCCGATTTAGAAACTCCCATAATAAATAAATCATAACCAACAACCAAATCCGGTTCTTGAAGTTCAAAAAAACTTTTTGGAATAGCACCTATACTACCGTGAGACCGTTGATTTGGGATATCTAAAGGATGGTATTTGAGTGCCTCCGGTGTAGCTAAACCTACACCATCCAAAATAACACCAGGATAATATTTCGATATTGCACCGATTTCAGCTACCATCAGGCGTGTGTTTTCATTAGTGTATCGAGAAAAAACTTTAGATAACTTTAAGTAAGTTTGAACTCTAGCGCTTCTTAATGAATACCTGTAGTGGTTCGTACAAGTGAGATAAAAATCGAATAGAAAAGGTAAATTAAAGCAAAATATTAGAACCATATATTTGCGGTTTCTCATACATAGAGTAAATGCAAGAAAAAGTAATGGACAGTGAATGAGGGCGGGATACCAAGAGAAAATAAATGTACTCTTCAATAGGTACACTGAATACAATAAAAATATATATATACCGACTAACTTAGACCAAATATTCAATTTCAATATCTGTACAAAAACCAATAATGGTATCAATCTGAATATTAAAGACCAATTCTCTCTACCAGGTAGTAGATCAAACAGCGTCTGATGAAATTCGATATGGTATACAACAGACTTTACAATGATTGCATGAGGAATAATTCCCTCAAATAGATATACTAGCCAGCAGGTAACAGCACTAATAAAAAGTATACCTGTAATTATGCTTAACCTTTTCTGTTGATAATTTCGATACCAATAAATACCTATTACTAAACTGAATAAAATTAATTCAGGTCTAATAAAAGGTAATACGCTTATTACTATTGGTAATATTAAAAATCTTTGGGTTTTGCAAAGCCACAAACATAGAAATACTGCAAAACATGCAAATGGTGTTTCCATTCGGTCAATAGCGGCTACATGCAAACAGCATATATTGAAAATATAGGCTAACCAAAAGCTTACCAGATTATTTGAATTGTTAAGTTGACACCATAGAAAGCTAATTATACTTACCGTTATTGAATTTAAGATAGCAATCCATATATATAAATCTCCTGGTAATTTATATAAGAACGATAGTAATAAGGTCCACACCATAGAAGTGCTTATCATTAGTGGCTGAGAGAGATCAAAATAAGGGAGGCCGTGCAAAGACATATTTATAGCTATTCGTTCATGAATATAGCTATCATCACATGCCATATCAGCATGAAAAATAAGTAATATTAAGCTAAATGATATGGTAATAACCATGCTCAACATTAATTGAAATTTGATAGAGTCTCCAATTTAATGAACTAGATAGTCACAGTACTTCCTGCGGCTTGATTTTTTTGATAAATACCAGCAGCATACCAAACCGATAACACCCAAATAACAACTACTATTAGACCTACTGCTAGAAAAGCGTTAGCGTAAAAGGCCTCTCCTAATAAAAGAACCAATGAAATTTTGACTACGGAAGCAAACAGATCACCTATGCGCATCATTGGACCATCAATTATTGCTTTTAGTTTGCCTTTAGTTTCCTTAGATGTAGGAGTATATAAGACCTCTTTGGTGACATTATTAATAGAATAGTTAAGTGCTCCACCAACGACCATTAGTATTTGAATGATTTCTAATCCAATATCTAAATTTAGAACATTCCCAGCGACAAGAAAAAATAATGGAAGCAACATTATTGCAAACCTTACTGACAATAACTTAAAAATCATACGAGATAACAAAAGTAACAGTAGTCCTAGAACATTCTGCAGGCTGTAAGTTGTGGAATAAAAAATACCCATTTGGTCATAGTTAGAATCTTTAAATTCCACAAATTTACTTTGAATATATTGGACGCTAAGACTATTTACTCTAGGATTTGTTTGTAGAAAATTACGTATGTATTCAGAACGATCCTCATTTGCTTGAAATTTATAACCATACACAAACTGAAAGCCTTCAGAGTTTATTTCTTTGCTGTTGGAGGAATTTAATAAAGTATTCAACTCTTCAAAAGAAGAAAGATAACTTTTACTAGCTACTTCAGTATCAATAATAGGGTCTGATTGAAAGTCTAAAATCGTATTCGATACTGCTAAAGCAAAAACCATAATCGCTAGGCAACGAGCATAATGATGCTTAAATAATTTTATAATATCTTTGAGTAGAGATGAATCTGATTTGCTTTCATTTACTAAACTATCGTCAACATATTTTAAATCGTTATTTACCTTATGATTTTTTGCAAAATTGGAAGCTTTTGCCATAAAAAACATGGTAAAAAACATAATCACGGCGGACACAACTAGCAAATAATCGCGCAAATTGTTTTCGATAAGTAATCTTGTTAATGGAGCACCTATCCACGCTCCTAATGTAGCTCCTACAGCAATAAAACCAAAGCATCGTCTACTTTGTTCTGGGCTGAATAAATAATTTATTGCTCCCCATGTTACAGATATACACAATAAAAAATAGCTAGAAGCCCAAAAATAAAATGCAATTACAGCCCATTGATGAGATTCCAATAAAAAAATTCCAGTAAATAATAGTTTGAAACATATCATTGCAAGAAATGTATAACCAACTAAACGATGCATGTTCACTCTTACAAAAAAATGATTGAATATTTTTGTAAAAAGTAGTGAAAACATCGCGCTGACTAGAAAAAAAAATGGTTTATAATTTGGTGGAAATTCCTTTAAGAACTGAGAGTTTCTCATTGGCTTCACGATGTAGTAAGAGACTAAAAGTAAAAAAATAGCCGCAAAACATAGCAGCACAAGGGGCTGCTCATCTTTTTCAGCGCCAGTAAGCCAAGTCAAAAATTGTCTAAATTTCTGTACCATATGCCCAGTATTTATTCGGGATTTTAATAGAAAAGATGAATCTACCAATATTTAATTTTCTAAGTATTATCAATGTGTTCAATATTTTTGTTGTCCGTATACGATTTTAATGAAATTTCTGCCTGGACAAAATCTTTAGTATGGAGTAGTTGATCTTGAAATGCATTCATCATACCTTGAATTTGTACTTGTAAGTTGGATTTTTCTTCCTTCCAATTTTGTCGTATTTCTTGAGATTTACCAATAATTTTGCGAACCTTACCTTCAATTTCTTGAAGTCTATATTGATCTCTCTCGTACTCTTCTTGGCGTGTTACCAAAACACGGAGCTCTTCAATTTTTGAAGCAAATTTATCTTCAAGTTTTTGCAATAGAATGCTGACCTGCTGTGCTTCCTTGATCACTCTTGCCATATTTTTTGATTGAAACATAAGATTGTTTTCTGTTGTTGGATCATGAGTCTTCTTCAAATCCTTTAGTTCTTTAATGATCTTTATACATTCCGCTCTTGTACGACTGGCTTCTTTTATCCTAGTTTGTACTCGTAATTTTCGTTCTCGCAGGTATATTTCTACTCGACTCTCCCAAAAACGTAATAGATCATTAGGCATTAGAACGTAGGATGTAAGCATTTCTCTATATGGCTTTTCTAATTCTGACATCTTTTTATATAATCTATAGCGTAAAAATTTTACACCTAAGCCTGCTCCAACTATAGAACCTATTGCAGTGCAAGCAATTACACCCACCGCCTTACTTATAATTAAGTTTCCACTAGCAATTAATGGCATCAATATGGTGGAATAAAACACTACTCCTATTATTCCGAGCACCGCTGAAACAACAGCACCTACCCCTCCCATGAGAAAGACAGATACAATCGAAATACCTACCATTGCAATTAATGACGCCAATAAGATTAAATCTTTACCAATAAATAGACCAAATATGGCCGATAGCAGCCCACCTACGTAGGCTCCTTGTTTGATACCTTTTTCTTGGTTTATATTAATATCTAGTCTTACGGAATCTTCAACTTTCAAATCGATTACTTTATTTCGAAAGTCTTCTAATTCAGAAGCCCAATCTTTTTCAGTTACTTCGATTAATAGATCTCGAAATTCTTCATCCTGAGTGGACTGAATAAGCTCACCTATTCTATTCATATTTTTTGAATTATTATCGGATTGCTTGTGTTTTGCGGTGTAGCACTTTAATACTCTAAGATTCAACTGTTTCAAAGAATAGTATTCAATACAATTTATATGGTTATAAATTTTTAGTACAATCTGATCCGCAGTGTGCTTATCAAACTGATGAACGACTCGCTCATGAATCTGTTTGAAAAATGATTCAAAATTTATGAAATGATCTTTATTTTGTACATCAATAAAACCTTCACATGCTAATTTTTGTAACTCATTTAGCCTTTTTCTATCGATACTTAACAGGCTACAGAGTGTTATTAGAAAATTTTCCTTTCCGTTTGATAGGTCAGTATTTTTTCCAATTTCAACCAGCAGTGTCATCATTATAAAGTCTGCTAACTGTGCATCGATGCAATCTTTAAACTCTTGATCATTCATCTAAATTTTTTCCCTCATATACTTCATTGTAAGTATTTTTAATCAAGCTGCCCATTGATCAATTTAATTAATGTTTAATATCAAAAATATTGACATATTCAATGCACCTGTTGCCTAATTACACGAACTGTACATCGAACACATTTTTTTAAGCAAATAGGGTTCGTATTAAATCAGACGAAATTAATTTATATATTCCCACCTCAGGTCCAAAGAATGTTGTACTCAGGGTCGGATACTAAAGAGCTCCGCGAATTTTAGCGGAGCTTTTCTTTTATATTCACTTTATTGAATCAAAATTTAGGTCTAATTGAATTGTCGAAGAATCTTTTTTAGCTTCGAAACCCTTACGTGAAAATAAATCGCTGGCTGTAAATCCGATAGTAATATGAAAATCTTGCTTCATTGGATCAAAAATATCCTTTGGAATAGACCATTCCGCGGCTATTAGTTTTCTAATTGTTCTTAGTCCACGAGATTTGATGACCAAAAAGAAAACTTCTGATTCCTGCTTATTAGTGTTTTGCCCTTTTAGGCTACCAATGCCTAAAATATTGAAATGAACATACTGAATTAATGAATCAACTAAATGATCAATACTTATCATATTTATTGAGGGATTCCATCGTTTTATATGGTTAAATTCTGGAGGCGTTAGAACAGTTATGTGAGCTTCTCCTCGATGTTTTAGTTTAAGGTTTCTAACTTTTTCTATGTATGTACGAATCTTTGTAATAGGTTTATACGAAATATTTCGAGCCAAATAAGTCCCATAAATCTTACCTGGCTTATTGTGAGATACAAATGGAACTGGTCTATAAATATTAGACAGAAGTTTTAGTCTGGTCGATTTGTGAGTCTTTGTATAGCTTAAGTTGTTTGAAGTGGCAAATGTTTGACCAACTATTAAATATAGTAATAAAATTCTCATATCACTTTCTCCTAAAAATCAGTTCTATGACAAGACTTTACCAAAGCAATGCATTATCCTGAGCCGCATTTCTAATTTACGAGGAGATTTGTAATGATTCAAGACTTGAAAAGTCGCTTTAATCAAGCTCTTAAAAAAATTGAAGGAACTGACCCTAATCGTCTTGAAATTACCCCCGCTACTCAGAAAAGTTTTGGAGACTTTCAAACTAATGTAGCTATGCAGCATTCAAAAATACTAAAACAAAACCCACGTCAAATAGCTGAAAAAATTGTAAGCGAATTGATTGAAAAGAAGTGTTTTGAAAAAATTGAAATTGTTGGTCCCGGTTTTATAAATATTTTTTTGAAGAAAGAGTTTATTGAAGAACACATTAATAATCTATCAAAAGATGATCTTTTAGGAATAGAGCAAACAAACAATACCAAGCCTGTTATTATTGATTATTCAGCGCCAAATGTTGCAAAAACTATGCATGTTGCTCATATACGTTCCACTATCATTGGCGATGCCTTAAAGCGGATTTATCTTTCTTGTGGATATAGGGTATTGGCAGATAATCACATAGGTGATTGGGGAACTCAATTTGGTAAGCTTTTATATGCATACAAGAATTTCGATATTCCAGAGGATACTAATCGTAACTCTGTATCTTTTTTGGAAAATCTATATCAAAAATTTGTAGCACTAGCTAAAAATGATAAAACCTTAAATGAACATGCAAGAGCAGAGGTTGCAGCTTTACAGAGAGAAGAGGAGCCGAATTATTCGCTTTGGAAAAATTTTATATCAATTAGCTTAACAGAATTCGAAAGTGTTTATTCGAGACTAAATGTACAATTTGATATGCAACGAGGAGAATCTTATTACAATCCTACCCTTCCAAACGTTGTTAATAAATTAAAAGAAAAAAATATTTGTCATGAGTCCGAAGGGGCTCAAGTAGTTTTTTTTAATAACGACATATTGCCTCCTTTACCTGTCCAAAAAAGTGATGGATCATTTCTCTACTCAACAACTGACATTGCCACGGTCGAAACGCGTGTTGAAGAATTCAATCCAAGTATTATTCTTTATGTCACAGATAATAGACAGAAACTACACTTTCAACAGATTTTTGAGATCGCTAGGCTTCAGGGATACTCTACTAATCTAAAGCATATTCCTTTTGGCCTAATGAAATTTGGTGAAGGAACTATTATGTCCACCAAAGAAGGACAAGTCATTAGCCTCAAGGCTCTACTGAATGAGGCTGAAGACAAAGCCTATCAAGTTTTGAATGAGACTAATTACAGTGAGTCTCAAAAACGTGAAATAGCACGAGTCGTAGGTATTTCAGCAATTAAATACCAGGACTTGTGTCAAAATCCTTCAACTGACATTACATTCACCTGGGAAAAGGCTCTTAATTTAGAGGGTAATTCAGCGCCTTATTTACTGTATGCCTATGCTCGAATTCAAGCCATTTACCGTAAATATAAAGATCAAATAGGTGAATTATCCATTGATACTCATATTAAAATTTCAACGGAAATTGAAAAAGATTTATGTCTACAACTATTCCGCTTGAATGATACTGTCCAATTAGCTCGTGAAAATTGTAGACCTAATTTGCTTGCAGACTACATTTATCAATTATCTAGTTTATTTGCATCTTTTTATAATCAAGTCAGTATACTGCGAGCAGAAACACCTGAATTACGTAATTCCAGAATGGCTTTAGCTTTACTTACCGCTAGAGTACTCAAAAAAGGTCTCAATATTTTAGGGCTCGAAACCCTAGATCGTATGTAAATTATGAAAATAGCTGTAAGTGCCACAAGTTTTTGCAAGAATCGAATTTTACGCTTAGAACTATTAAAGCATTTTCCAAAAACTAAATTTTTAATGTCGCATGGAGTACCTTCGTATGATGAATTGATCAGCTTTTATGAGGATGCAGAAGGGCTCATTGTAGGTACAGAAAAAGTTGATCGGAATCTCTTAGAACAATTTCCTCATATTAAAATTATAAGCAAGTATGGTGTTGGAATAGACAACATAGACTTAAATGCATTAAATAATTTAAATATTAAATTGGGATTTACAGCTGGAGTTAATAAATTAAGTGTTGCCGAACTAACCCTTGGATTTATGCTTGCATTATCTCATAATATGTTTTTGAAAGGTTTACCTCTTAAATCTGGTACTTGGGAAAAAAATGGCGGTATTCAGTTAAGTAATCGCTCTGTAGGAATAATTGGCTGTGGAAATGTGGGTTATCAATTGATAGAGCTACTAAAGCCTTTTCAATGTAAAATATTAATAAATGATATCGAAGACAAACAATCACTAATAAAATCTCACGGAGCCAAGCAGGTCTCAAAGGATGAAATCTTTGAAAAATGCCAATTCATTACATTACATCTACCATTAACTAATCAGACCAAATATCTAATCAACCACGAAAGATTAAAGAGAATGCGTAATGACGCTTTCATAGTAAATACGGCACGAGGACAACTTATTAATCAATTAGCATTAAAGCAAGCACTGATAGATAACCAAATTGCTGGTGCAGCTCTCGATGTATATGAAATAGAACCTCCTGTAGATATTGAATTTTTAA
Organism: uncultured bacterium; assembly: GCA_964603885.1. Classification (GTDB taxonomy): domain Bacteria; phylum Muiribacteriota; class UBA6191; order UBA6191; family UBA6191; genus JAYZAC01. The sequence continues at coordinate 20,120 of CAZRWM010000002.1, read as the reverse complement.
GTCTGCCCCAGCTTATAACAACGCCTCACATTGGAGGTAACTCAGTGGAAGCACAGCTAAATATGGGACGGAGTGCCATTAAACACCTAGTAAGCTTTTTCAAAAATGAAACTACGATTACTTAAAGAGTAAACCCAGTGAGCTTGATATGGCGAAAAATCGTTTTGATCTCTTATATGCATATTGGAATTCATTCCAAATAATAACAATTTCTGCCAATCTCCCCAGTTATTGTCGTAGTAAAAAGCTAATGGAATAGAAGGAGAAATTGTATACGAATCAGGATGCGAGTTTAGACCCAAGCTCAAAAGATTCCATCCACGACTCAATGAATATTTCCAGCGACTAGGCAAAATATGATTCCAACTTAATGTCTTACTTAAATTAGAAGATTGAAACACAAAGAAACCCTGACCATACTCTAAGCTTTGATTTAAAAATGAATTACTACCATTTACTGTACAAGAGTCCTCACCAGCAGAATAATTGAAGAACTCTCCTTGCTTATATCCAATTATGCAATTATTAAGAGATAATTCATTCTTTACCAACTCTAAGGCTTGGGAAACTGTTTGGCCTCCAAATTGTGGTTGAAGAGCAATCATATTCCAACCAGGCTCAACTGTAATATTTGTAGTAGTAACATCTAATTGATCTTTAGCAAAAATTTTTAGCTTAAAAGGAACGGCTAGCTTGTCTTGATCAAGGTCTCTCAAGTAGAGTTGAATTTCAGAGCCCTGCAGACTACTTAAATCTTCTAAAAAATGCCATGTAAGCTTATAAGTCTCTCCTATGCTGATTGTCGTAGTTTGGGTACTAATAGAACTTGTTGGAAAAAACGATGCAGCATTCTTAGGACTTACCATTACACTAAAAAACGTAGAAAGCGAGTCGGGATCATCTAATTGAAATTCTATCTCCATTTTATTGTTAGTAACTTGAATATTAGGGCCTATTGAATAACTAGGCAGATTGCTTTGATTAATCTCTGTACTACCAAGAAAACTAAATCTATTTTGTGCTTCTCTACAACTATTAGGCAGTCCGTCTTCATCAGAATAAAATGCCAAAGTAAACTCGCCTGGAGGAGTAACTATATTGAAATTTGTGCCTTCAACAACAGCTGAATGATTTTTAAGTGATAAGACACAGGAGTAAGGATCCAAATCATTATTACACTGTGCGAGCGTCTTCCTCGAAGGTAGCATTAATACTCTAAAGTTACGAGGATTTACACAGGGAACACAGGCATCATTAATTAAAGGACATTGAGATCGAAATTTTAGACTTTGAAAGCTCCCAGTATCGTTATTCAGCGATATGTAACGAACATCATAAGGCCTAACATTGGCCATAGTCGTAGGCTCCATAGTACTTACATTTAAGGTTGCTAAAGATTTAAGCTCACCTGTATTGGATTCAGAATCCAAATCAATAAACTTAAGATCAAAAGGTTTACTATCAAAATATTGTGCAAGCACAAATTGCTCATAAATCGATTCAAAGTCCAAACCCTTCTCAGTTAGTTTTTGCCGTAACTGAGGTGTATGCAGTATACCCAAACTTAATAAATCGTAAAAAATACGATCACGATCTATGTAATCTTTTCCTAGTTGCTCCCAAAAGAATGTAAAAAATAAATATCCAAGACCGTAATATTCAACAGAACGAATACTATCTAACAGATATGTTTTTTGAGGAAAATTTAAGTAAGATTTTACCTGATCGGGAGCATCACTAGGCCAATTAAGAATGGCTGTCTGTGTATTGGGGAATACACCCTTTTCAAATACTCTAAACACAGCAAACTGCGCAAAACCTTCCAATATCCATGGGGGTATGTTATTCCAATATGAAGATCCGTTAGCAAGATGAAAATGTTGAAGATGAAATAGCTCATGAGCAAGAGTATGAAAAAATGATGTACGTGAAATTTCATGAATATTATCTCTTCCACCTGGATTCAAAGGATTAATATCCATGTGTAATAAGTTTATCCCTAAATTATCTACGTCTCCCGGGAAAAAATATCCTCCCACATATGTTCCATCAATTTCAAAAGAGTCTTGAATGTCATAAAGTAAAAAATGTAGCCCGCTATATCGGGCATTCTGAGGATCTTGAATTTTGCCAAAACTACTTACTAATTGGTTTACGACCTGATTTTGTAATATGTTGAATAACTCTGAAATCACGTTATTACGATCAAATTGAAGTTCAGCAAACGATCCATCTAAAAAGGAAGCTGAATTTAAATTGTTTATTTGTAAATCTTCATAGGCGGTTTCTTCAACCCAAAGGTATATTTCAGTACCTAGTATCGTGCCACTTCGATGAACTTCCGCAGTAATGGTTTGCGTTGCTCCCGACACAAAATTTATTACCGGAAAATTAAATTTTTCTCCTACTTGAGCAGTTGATGTTGCACCTACTGTCTGTATACTTTTGTTCAGTTGTAAATGAGAAAATTTTTTGTGAACTATTTTATGTACGGGACAAATCCATTTTGCAGCTTTTACATTAATCGGTAAAAGAATAAACAATAATGTAGTGACAAAGTGTTTTACGTGTATCATTTCAGTAGCTCAAGAGCTTTCTTTAATAAACCACTCTCCAAAACCTGTTTTTTCAAGGCAGGTGTATACGAGGTAGTAGGAATTATTAAATTACACATTAATTTATAATTTGTAATGCCATGACGAAACGAAATCTGAGAAAATTGACATTTAATATCTACTGACCAATTCTTCAAAAAACCTTTTTTAATTTGCTTCTCTGTCAGTTTATTTGAAGCTTCAATCCATGGGAGGCTTTTATATCCACTTTGATAATTTCTCCATGTTTTGTCTGTTAACTGAATTCCAAAATCTTCATCAGGCCATATTAAAAAATATAGGTATACCACAATAGATTTTTGTTTTGATTCAAGTTCGGGTAGCTTGCTTACAAGCTCATCAGATCTAGCTTTACAGCTTTTATCAATCGGGCATATATGACATTTTGGAGATATAGGAGTACAGATTAAGGCTCCTAATTCCATCATTGCTTGATTAAAATCACCAGGATTAGAATCAACAAAAAAACCTTTGTTAAAACTTTCCCTAATTAGACGATTTGTTTTCGCTCGATATGGATTACCCCTTAAACTAAAATGACGGCAAATTACTCTCATAACGTTACCATCTACTACAGGCACAGCCTCTTCAAAAGCAATAGAAGCTATAGCGCAACTAGTGTAGTCTCCAATTCCCGGTAAATTACGCAATTCCTTTGCTAAATTCGGAAAAATCGATTGATATTTAAAATATATCACCTCACAAGCAGCTTTTAAGTATTTAGCTCGACGGTAATAACCTAAGCCTTCCCATTCTTTAAGAACATCATGTTCCTGTGCTAAAGCTAATGATTCTACAGTAGGAAATTTTGATATAAATGTATTAAATTTTGAAATCACAGCTTCAACTCTTGTCTGTTGGAGCATAATTTCACTGACTAAAATTCGATAAGGATCTTTATTATGGCGCCAAGGCAGATCTCGTTTATTTTCTTCGTACCAATTAAGTAGTAAATATGCGGGTTTCATAATACTAACTGCAGTGTAATGCGCTAGTAATATTAAATCTATTCCGTTGTAAAAAAAGAGCGAAAATTTTGGAAGCGTTCACCTTCAGCTGTGAAGACGCCATCTATCTGGATTTCATATCGAGTATTACTTTTCAAGCCTATGTCACTACTGGATACTTTAGTTCGAAAAGTGATTTTTGTATCATCTAAATCGTACTCAGGTTCCCCCATAAAGAAAAATTCTTTCTGCACGCCAAAAGCCTCTTTCAATTTTATATTACCAGCTACGGAAGTTTTATCTACTGCTGCTTGAAAGAAAATACTTATATCAGTTCCTGTGCTTATGTTCATAGCATCAGAAGAGGGTTGTGTTGCATTTACGCGAATTTCTTCGGTATTAAAAGTCCAATTTACACTTCCTATCATTCCATTGTTAACACTTTGAATATCTCGTAATGTAACAAAATATTCTGTGGAAAATTTTAGTCTGCCGCGTTCTGGCTTGATGCTGAGCTGCTTCAATGTATCGTCATATATAAGCGTTGCTGGCATTATCTCTTCAAAATCAAGGTCAGAATTTGATTGCTCTATTGCATAAAAGTTAGCGGTAGAAACTTTTGCCACATCGATGCTTTGATTAAAAATTGCGAATATTTCTTGTTTTCCTACCCCTGTAACTATTACTGAATTGAACTCATCTCGAGGATTAATTCTGGTGACCAAAAACTCTTCGGCTGTTATAAATCGAAATACGTAAGGAGGGATATACTCCTCATCTGCGCCTTTTACCTCACTAACAGTAAATTCGTAATGAGTTCCTTCCTTCATATTTACTACTGGAGTATATGTAGCAACCCGAGTGGCGGAATTATAAGAAATATTTCCTGGGATTGTTGTACCAGTTATTGAGCTTAATTTAATTGTAGCTCTATTTAATGTACGAATATCAATTCCTTTCTCAAAAGTCACTGATACGCTACTATTTATGGGAACATTTGAAGCATTTTCAATTGGTGAAACATTGACTATGGCCATTGTGCCTTTACTGCTTGGTACATAAGGATCACCTGCATTACAGCCCATAAATGCAATTGATAGTAATAAAAGACTAAACCAAAACATTTGAGGCATTTTTGTTTTATTTAGTTTAAATTGTTGCTTAGTCACAAAAGAAGAATCGACATTAAAGTGTCTTAATTGACATTTTTTGTTGTGCCACCTACATTCTTAATGCAATTAATAAACAAAAAATATTAATGTACGATAGTTTTTGTATGCCTTTATGTCGATTGTCATTAATTCTAGTAAACACTTTTATAGTTAGTCAATTGTGCTGGGCAACCTCTATAGTCAGTCTTGATTTACCTGATTTGATATTAAAATCACAAATGATTGTTCAAGCTAAGTTGATCAATAAAGAACCTGTAATATGGCGTGGTCATATATGGACTAAATTAATCTTTAATATTGACGATTTTCTCAAAGGGGACGGTCCATCACAAATTCAAGTTATGCAGCCTGGCGGTCAACTAGGTAACTATATAACAGGTGTAGCAGGTACCTTGCGATACGAAATAGACAAGAATTACTGTTTATTTTTATGGTCCAGTGAAGATACTGAGAAATGGCAAATTATCGGATTGTCTCAAGGTACATTTAATTTAAAACAGATAGGAACAGAATGGTTTATTGATTCAGATATAAACAATTATTCACTACAAGTACCAACTATTCTTCGTAGTCAACTACGAGTTCAATTATCACAAAAAGATTCACGATTAAAAAAATTAAGAGCCTTCTATGCTCAACGAAGTTTAGACAATCTTAAATCTTTAGTTAAAACGTATGAATAAATTTTGGACTCTGACAATCTGCATTTGGTTTAACTGCTTGACATCGGAAGCTGGTGTACCGTTTCTATTTCAAAATTCAACAGGAATGACACAATCAGTAAAATGGCCAAATACTGTAATTAATATCGAAATTAATCCTTCTACCAGCACCTCTTTATCTAACGCAGAAGTACTTTCAGAACTAAATACAGCGATGGATCAATGGCAAAATATACAAGAGTCGTCTATTACCTTTAATAGGGTCACCACTTTTGATAGCCCAACAAACTTTGGACCTACGGTTGACTTTAAAAACACGATAACTTTTGTTGGAAATACAGGTTTTCCACCAGGAGTAATAGGAATAACATTTGTTACTGCGGATGCAGATTCGCGAGAAATAGTAGATGTTGATATGCAATTTAATCAGGGTCAATTTACATTTATAACCAATGCAAATGGGCCGTCAAATGTGAATCAAAGTCGTATTGTCTTATCCTCCGTAGCTACCCATGAATTTGGACATTTATTGGGATTTGATCATTCACCACAATCTCAACAAAATATAGATATTTTTAATCTACCAGAATCTACGATGTATCCTTTTTTTAGTGACGACCAATTGTCACTCGAACAAGACGATATTTCTATCCTAGCTTTTAATTATCCTTCCCCTTCTAATACTTACAAGCATGTAATAGAGGGTAAAATTACTTCTGGTGATTTTTTTCCTGATGATGTGACTGGAGCGCATGTAATTGCATGGGATCGTATAGGCAATCCTAATGTATCAATTTCGACTATCTCGGGCATTACGTCCACTGGCGTAAATTTAAACGGGAACTATCGTATTGAAGGATTACCCCCTGGTAATTACACCATTTACATAGAACCATTTCCAATTCAAAATAATAATAATCAAGTTACATTGGAAGAAAATTTTGGCTTTCTTGATCAAGTATCTGCTGGAACCAGAGCTACTTTTTTACTTAAAAATAGGAATTTTACACCTGAATTTTATAACGGTACTGCCGAATCTCAATTTGAAATAGATTCAGGAATTAGTAATGCATCTACTGTATTAATAGCTGACACCACCGGCAATCGTACTCAGCAAATAGACATGATAACTAATCTTACAAATCAAGATCTTGATTTGGTAAATAGTTTTTTAGTAGTAGATGACTCAATCTTATATGCAAATGGAAATACAAAAACTCTAGTTAAGTTTCAACCTAGAGATATTTTTAACAATCAAATTAATACTGATCTAAGTAGCCGTATAGAATTCACAATTTCTACAGGAAGTTTTAGTTCCTCATCCATTCAATCGATAGCTACTCCAACACTTATTAATGATGGATCATTTACTTATTTTTCAGAAGTATTTAGCCCAATATTATCTGGTGATAAATCATTATTAGTCGCAAATTTGAGTGTTAAGTTTGACGACGCTAATATACCTAATAAGCAACAAGATATACGATTTGAAAAATCAAGTACAAATTTGACAGACATATCATTTATTCCAGATATTAATAAATTCAACAATGATGGACTCCCTCAAACATCAAGACCAATATTTGCAAACGGACTTGCACCAGCAACCTTTCAATTAATCCCCAAGTTTTCTGATGGTTCAACTATAGAAGTATCATTACCACTTGATTGGCCAATCTCTGGTATTAGTGCCGAACCGATGGAAAACACTATTACAACATTCCCCTTGAATTCTGTTGGAAATAATACGTATCAAATAACTATGACTAATTCACTGCCTGGATTAGTAAGCCCTGTCTTCTATGTAGATGGGGTTAAAATTGCGTTTCCATCATCAATTAGTTTTAATAATGTCTCAACAAATTCGCGCCTAACGATAGATGCCGACCGTATCCATATCAAACATCCGGATGTCCCACAAACACCAAAAGCAATTGTTTCGATCACGCCTACGTTTTCTGATGGTAGTATAATTTCTAGCGAAATACCAACTGACCAATTTAATCTTACAATATCAAGATTAGATGGTAGTCCCGCCATTGATGTAATACGTAGTCCCGTAATAGGCCCACTTTATGACGATAATGATAACCCTTATTATCAAGTAGAAATTGAAGCAACATCAACCATTGAGACTGTAAATATTGAATTAGAAATCGCCGGAAGACCAATGTCGCAGAATTTGAATTTAAGTTTTGATATTCCTGACCCTGCTAAATGCGAAATAATAACTACTAGACAATATATGCTTCGAGGTTCAAATCAGACTCAAGAAATTCAAATAATTCCTAGATTCTCAGACAATTCCATAGTGGGTTCAGATTTATCAAAATTGATATTTTTAAGTACTTCTGATGGAGTTCTCTCAAATGAGCAAGGAGAGTTTACAAGTACCTTGAATCCGGCAATTAACCCTAGCTTAAAACAATCTGGCTTATTAACAGCTACTTATACCCCAGGGACTGTTGAGGGGCTTTCATTTATATTAGGAACAATACAAGCAGCAGGGTTTCAACAAATAAGCCAACAAGGTCAGATAAATATAGTAGATGTGAATCCAAACTTACTGAGAATAAATTTATTAGATAACTCTATTCCCGCTGATGCAACATCCATAACGACTCTGATCGTTACTCCTTTATTTCCAGATAATACTCCTGTTGGAAAAGAGTTTAATGCTGACTTATTAACAGCAAGTATAACGTCAGGTGAATTTCTTAAAAAGGCCCCATCAATAATCAATGTTAACGAATACAGTTTATTTCCAGCAGGTTCTTCTAATGTTTCATTTTTCAATCAGAATATCGAAGATTCATCAATCAATGGTGGTTATGAACTAAGTATTAGATCATCAAACTTTAGTACAATTGCCCGCATTAACTTTTTTGTAAACAATACTCTAAGTCTCACGTCTGAGGAAATAAGTTTTAATTTATTAGGTTCAGCAGACCCGATAAGAACTAATATAATTATTTCAAAACCTATTATTTACTCTGATGGACGATCTACTAGTAAGATTGATATTTTTCCAAAGTCTTCAAATGGTCAAGGAATTGATCTTCCGACAACATCTTCGGTTATTATTCAAAGTAATTATGGTTTGTTAATTGGCGCTATTACAAAAAACCTGGATAATAGCTATTCCCAATATTTACAATCTGACATAAATAGTGTTAACAAAACCGCATCAATTACTGTGATAATAGACGGTATACAGATGACCCCTGTAGATGAAAAGACTGTTAAATTCATTGATCTTAATGTGAATAATCTCGTAAATAATCTTATTTATCCGGATAATAATCTCATTGACGGTTTTGATGTAGCTATATTAGCAAAGGCCATCAGAGATCGTGTTTGTGAAAATAATCAGGGAGATTGTACATTGGACTTTGACAATGATGGCAATGTAGATCTAACCGATCTTGAAATACTCAAAACTGCTTATGGATCAATAACCAATGATTAGAATAATTTTATTAACATTAGTTCTTCTAATGGGCTGCAAACCAAGCGATAACCCCGTATTTAAACTAAATAAAAAAATAGAAACTGAACAGATTCAACAACAGCTAGCATTACAAATAAGAGAAGAATCAATGCCAGAAGATACAGACACTACCTTTATTTTATCTGAGTCTGACTTACCGAGTAATGCAATATATTTTTCAATTACGCAGAACAGCTTCGATAGCCCCTCATTTTTATTAAATATAAATATTAAAGACATCTCTGGTATATATGACACACCCATAACAATAGAATACGATCCAAGTATTCTTCAATTTCAATTTAATGAAAATAGTAATTCATTAATTGAAGGACCAATCGCCTCAAGACTACGTAAATTTTTACCAGAAAATTTAATGACACTTCTGATAACTCCAGACCCTCAAAACCTGGGTCAACTAGTAATCAGCCACAGCATTTTAGAAGATTTAGGTCTTAATCAACAATACAGTGGCATTTTATTTTCCATTCCATTTCGCGCGATTGCTCCAGCTGATTTCAAAACTTCAATTGGTTTTCTGTCTGGCAGATCCGATATTCTTAATCGAAATGGAGAGTCTATTAATATACAGTTTTATGGTGGTACAATAACCCGCACATTAAACTCTTAAGTAACTCCATTGTTTCACGTGAAACATTAATTATAATTGTCATGTTAGTCGCTTTTATATGTTCAATATTTTGCTCTAGTACAGGGCTTTATCTTGTACACAGATTTGCTCGCATGGCTCTTTTGGAAAATCAGCTAGAAGTCCTCTTGAATCAAGAAAATATTACGCTTCCTCATTGTTATCGATTAGTTGACTGCTTTCCTAGCTACCAGTCTGGACCATGCCAGGACTGTCAATCAACCCACAACCCTTTCCATTTTATATCGATATTCACCTTAAAAAAGAATTGCAGACAGAGACCCTTTACATTGTCTCTTTTCAGTGAATTGATTTTATTTGTTATTCTCTATTTATTCATTCAAAAATATGGTGTATCAGCTACCTACTTTATTTACTCATTTATGATATTTATATTTTTTGTGATCACCTTGATTGATTTCCGTTACTACATTATTCCTGATGAATTAAATTTTCTGGGAATAGCTGTAGGGTTTATTATTAGTTCGATCATTACTGTTGGTTTATACAACAACTGGATTATTTCTGAAGGTTTTTTTACAAATATTACAATTTTTAGTATTAGTAATTCATTTTTAGGCATGCTACTTAGTGCCGGAATATTACTTAGTATAGCCCACTTGACCTCAGTGTATTTAGGCCGTGATGCAATGGGAGGTGGTGATATTAAACTGACCGCATTTATTGGTGCATTCTTGGGGTATAAAGCAACTTTAATCGCGCTAGCCTTATCCTCTTTACTCGGTAGTATTTTTGGCTCGATTAGCATGATAAAATCAAAGTTTATAGAGAAAAATCAAGGTTATACGATGATAGCCTTTGGACCATATATTATCGCCGCAACTATAATAGTAATGTATTTCGGCGACGAGGCGATTATAAGCTACTACGAGAAATTATCAATGCAATGGATTCATGGTTACATTGGCCCTTGATAATATTGATTATTCACTTGCTTCTCACAAAATGTGAACAATTACTGTAGTGCATACAAAACAAACTAATTTATGTGAAAAATTGCATGTTATACGGCACTAATTCGTCTTGTACGATAGACGCTAGTTTGGTTCCCTATTATACTCCTCGTCTCGCTATTATCTTATGAATACCAAGTTTGATGTAATTATTATAGGGGCTGGTCATGCTGGCACAGAGGCTGCATTTGCTGCTGCCACTCTAGGTAGTCGCGTCCTTTTGTTATGCACTAATCTCAATTGTATAGCGATGATGCCATGCAATCCTTCAGTGGGAGGCCCTGGAAAAGGTCATCTTGTAAGAGAAATCCATGCCTTGGGTGGAAAAATTGCTTCTTTTGTGGATGATACTTATTTACAAATAAGGGAATTGAACGAGAGTCGCGGCCCCGCCGTCAGAGCACTAAGAGCTCAGGCTGACAAACACCTTTACCATATTCATGTTAAACAACAAATTGAACGACATCCAAATATCGAATTAATTCAAGGAGAGGTTACTCAACTTTTACATGAAAATTCCGTGATTACTGGTGTAAAAATTATTACTGGTCTCAAATTTTATGCACCTTGTGTAGTTTTAGCTACTGGAACTTTTCTCAATGGCAAAATTATTGTGGGCGATTCGAAAGTCCCCGGCGGCCCGTCAAATGAAGCCCCTGCTTTAGAGCTGACAAACTCTTTGTATGAATTGGGAATAAAAGTTCATCGTCTACAAACAGCTACACCACCACGAATAGCTGGATCAAGTATTGATTTTGATGGCTTAAAAGAATTATCTGGACATCTTCATATGAAAACTTTTACTGGACGTTCCAGTAAACCTGAGCAGCGTTCCTGTTTCTTAACATATACAAATTCGGAAACTATTCGGCTGATCAAAACTAATATTAAAAAATCGCCACTAAAAATTGGTAATATAACTCCAAACGGTCCTAAACATTGCCCAAGTATTGATCGCAAGGTACTCAATTTTCCAGATACAGATGTTCATCAGATATTTCTTGAGCCAGAGTCAAATTATCATGATGAATGGTATTTACAAGGTGTCACCACCTCCTTACCGGCTGAAATTCAAGAAAAAATAGTCCATTCAATTAAAGGACTACAAAACGCAAAAATAATGCGTTATGGATATGCTATTGAATATGACGCTGTTAAAGCTACTCAACTAAAAAAAACCTGTGAACACAAGCATGTAAGTGGATTATTTACCTGTGGTCAAATTAACGGTACATCAGGTTACGAGGAAGCCGCTGCTCAAGGACTAATTGCTGGTGTAAACGCTCATCTTAAATCTCATAACAAAAAGCCTTTTGTATTGCCTGTTACTTCATCATACATAGCAGCTATGATAGATGAGCTTGTAACTAATGATCGGCATGAACCTTTGCGTGTTACGACATCGAGTTCAGAATTTCGATTAGTTCTAAGAAGTGACAATGCTGAGGAAAGGCTTACACCAATTGGCTACAAACTAGGGTTGGTAAGTAGGGAACGTTACCAGTCAGTAATAAAAGCCACTGAAGAAGTTACGAAAGAAATTGATAACTTAAGCGCACATATTATAAAGCCAAACAAACAAAATTTAACAATACTTCAAAAGCTAGGTTCCTCCCATATCAACAAACCTATTTCAATGGCGCAATTATTGGCACGGTCAGAAATTGAATATGCTCATACGGCTAATTTTGGATATTCATCGGAATTTGATACCAAACACCATCTTGCACTCGAAATTCGACTCAAATACTCCATTTTTATTGATAAATTACAACGTAGAATTCATCACGTAAATGAACTTGATTCCATGATATTAACTGATAATTGTCATTTTTCTAATGTCACGGGACTTAGCTCAGATGTTAAGGATCAACTAATCAATCTATCTCCATACAGTATTGGGCAAATATCGCGAATTAGAGGATTTAAGACTTCTGATTTGGCTATACTAATTCACCACTATAAGCAAGGGGTTTTATGACACAGAATCCCCATAAATTTTATGACATTATTGTAATTGGTGCGGGTCATGCAGGAGTTGAAGCAAGTTTAGCATCTGCCCGAATGGGATTTAATACCCTAGTGCTAACTATTAACATAGATAAAGTTGCTCTGATGCCCTGTAATCCGTCGATTGGAGGGAGCGCTAAAGGTCATCTTGTGCGAGAAATAGATGCACTGGGTGGGCAAATGGGTTTAACCATAGATAAAACACTTTTACAGATTCGTACCTTAAATAAGAAAAAGGGACCCGCAATTCAAGCTTATAGAGCCCAGGCTGATAAAGTGTTATATCAAGCCGAAATGAAACGGTGCCTAGAACAACAAAAGAATTTGGTATTACAACAGGGTATAGTCACTGAAGTTTTGACTCATCAAGACGAAATAGTTGGGGTTAAAACATTAGCTAATCAAATCTATCACTGCAAAGCCGTGATTATAACAACTGGTACTTTCCTTAATGGTGTTTGCCATATCGGTGAAACTCAAATTAAAGCAGGCCGAATTGGTGAGCCACCAAGTTTCCATTTAGCCTCATCTTTAAAGACTTTGGGAATAAAAAAAGGTAGATTAAAAACGGGTACTCCCCCTCGAATTTTAGATCGAAGTGTTGATATTTGTGGATTAGAAGTTGAAATAGGTGATGATCCTATGCCTCAGTTCTCTTTTATGTCCAAAGCTATAAAATGCGAACAAATACCTTGTTACATAACTAAAACGACAGATAAAACAAAAAATCTGATGCAACGAAATTTTCATAGAAGTCCTTTATTTTCTGGTCAAATCGAAGGTATTGGTCCTCGATATTGCCCGAGTATTGAGGATAAATTTAAAAAATTTCCTGATAAAAAAAGTCATTTGTTGTATTTGGAGCCTGAAAGTAGATTTAATCACGAAATTTACCTTCAAGGCTTTAGCACATCATTACCTCACGAATTACAAATAAAGCTAATAAAGACAATACCGGGTCTTGAAAATGCACAGATTCTTCGTCCTGGATATGCTGTTGAATATGATTTCTTTAACCCCATTCAACTGTATCCTAGCCTACAAAGTAAATTGATTAAGAATTTGTTTTTTGCAGGTCAAATAAACGGAACATCTGGTTATGAAGAGGCAGCTAGCCAAGGTATTGTGGCTGGAATTAATGCAGCGCGTAGTTTACAGAATAAGGAGCCTATCGATATAAATAGGTCTAATTCCTATACTGGTGTATTAATCAATGATCTAGTAACCAAGGGCACCAAAGAACCATATCGAATGTTTTCTTCATTGGTCGAACATCGAACTTATATTCGACATGATAATGCAGACGCTAGGTTAACTGAGCTGTCTCACGCAGCAGGTTTAGCCAGTACAATGAGATTGAGACAATTAAATTCAAAACAAAAAGATATACATAGAATTCAATCATTTTTGGATAACTTCAGAGTACACGACAACCATCCAGGAATATCATCTATAAAAACCTCTGGATTTTCAGGCCGCCGATCACTATCCGATCTCTTAAAAAGACCGGAAATTAATTGTTTTACGCTTGCCCAAAACTTTGAACAATGCAGTAATTTATTTAAGTCTTACAGTACCGATATTATTAAAGAAACTGAAGTACAAATTAAATACGATGGGTATATACAAAAACAGAAGCAAGTTTTAGCGAAACAAGCCAGCTTTCACCAACTAAAAATACCAGATAATTTTGACTATTCTGGAATTAGTGCGCTATCCAACGAGGGACGCGAGAAACTGCAAGAAGTAAAGCCTGTTGATATGTCACAGGCTTCTCTCATAGCAGGGGTTCGTCAAAGTGATTTGGCATTACTGCTGCATCATATTAAAAAGCCTGCATGAAAGTATTAATAAGCTTTCTATTTATTTTCAGAATCTTAAGCTTTAGCTATTCTCCCGATTTAAAATTCTTACCTAATCCTTTTTTAGCCCTTGGTGAGAACGAAATATTTCATCAAAATAGTCTGAAGTGGATCGAAAAATTTGCCTTGAACTCTATGAAGAAGATGCATTATCAGAAAGCCTTGCATGCTTGGTGTTTTTTATTAAAGCGTAATCATCCTCTTGCTAATCAAAATATTATTTCTTTACTAGATAAATTAAACAGACCCACTTTGAAGATAATTTTTCTTGTCCATTACGATGATTTAAATAATTTAGATCTTGATTATGAATCTAAAGAGAATGTTTACGATTTATTGGATTATCTTGTCATTAGAGAAAAACTATTTAGAGGAATGACAATCTCAGATCAAGAATTTCAATCTAATAAATATACTTTATCCGAATATTTTTACCAGCGTGGCGAGTTAGAAAATCAAAAACTTTATTTACAAAACGAGCATCTAGATCCTTATCAAATTCTTGACTATCATCGCTTGAGATCTAAAGCTTTGTCATCGCAATTTAAGCTACAAAATAGTGTTACTAAGAGTATTAACGACTATTTTCTTCCTCATGTTGAAACGTTTAATCAACTTAATTATGGACTTGAGAGCCAAAATAATGACAATATTTTAATGGATGCAGAGCATCTAGGTTTCTTGATCAGAACATCCGATTATACTCCGCCTGCTCACTTGGTGAACAAATATCCGATTCTTGTTCTAGATCTCCTAACCTTATCTAAATTTACTTTCACATCAGATTATTGGGACGCATTTTTAAAACTTTTAAATAACCCCTTTTGGTTACCTAAAATAAATTTAGTAATCAACGACAATTTAAATCTGCGGAATTCTTTAGGATTGAGTTTAAGTTATATCTTCCCTAAAGTGTTTTCATTTCCAACAAATCCTACGTCGCAAACTCTCACTCGCAGAGAATCAGAAATAAAGTTTATTTACTCAAATCATCTTCCTGATATGTTATTGAACCGCGCCATCGATGCATCTAAGACTTTAAAGTCAAAGCTAGGAATTATCTTACCTGTACGATGGGCAAATCTATCGGTACCTTTTGTTTTTGACCCGATAGATTGTAAGTTGATTGTATCGACTCAATCTATATTTTGGTCTAAAGATGTTTGGCGAACCGTTTTGATGAGAAACAGGTTGTATTTGAGATTATTAAAGTACAATTTAACTACCGGAAGTTCCACAGAATTATTACCGCCACTATGGCTAATAGACAGTATCGCTAATTCGAAAACTTCTTGGAATCCGTCGATTCACGGGCTAAATTATAAGCAGGTGCAATATTTATCTTTATACCCTTTATCCTTAAAATCCCTTTATAAATCATCAAGAAACCGAGCGCGCAAAAATCTCTTTTATGCATATCATTGGCAATGCACGAAAATTGGTGAACTACTTTTTGGTTCCATGAAATTATCTGAAATCCTTAATAAAATACAACAACTCCAAGTATCCTCCGATAATCCGCGTATGCTCTATCATCGTCTCTCCATATATTTCAATACTCCAATTAATCAGCTGCATAAGCTAATTCCACAATAGCTTTAGCATAGCTAAAGCCTGTGATAAACTGTTTCGCATTCTTTTTCGGGAGATTTTAGTCTATGGCGCGAATAATATCTGTTGTAAACCAGAAAGGTGGAGTTGGTAAAACAACCACCATGGTGAGTGTAGCTTCAATATTAACAGAGGAGTATAAACTTAAAGTATTAGCTATTGATCTAGATCCCCAAGGTAATGCCTCAAGTGGTTTAGGTTTGGAAAAAAATTCTTATCGTAAGTGTATTTATAATGTATTAATCAACGATTGTGAGTTGGAAGATGTTATACATCCAAGCTCCCTGAACTCACTTAATATAATACCTGCAACAATTCAATTAGCTGGTGCTGAAATTGAACTGGTTGGTGAATTATCCAGAGAAAATAAACTAAAACGCGCGCTCAATAAAGCGTATGAGAACTATGATGTAATCATAATCGATTGCCCACCTTCATTAGGACTCTTGACAGTTAATGCATTAGCGGCCTCTACTGATCTACTGATACCGTTACAGTGTGAGTATTTTGCTTTAGAAGGTCTCACCCAATTACTTAGCACAATTGATCTTGTAAAATCTGACTTAAATCCGTCAATCAATATTTTAGGTGTCTTACTAACCATGGCAGATCACCGCACTAATTTGACAAGCCAGATTATAGAAGAAGTACAGCAACATATACCGCAACATGTCTTTAATACCGTAATAAGTCGAAATGTTAAATTGTCCGAAGCACCCAGTCATGGGCTTCCTATTATTTATTATGACCCGAAGTCTAAAGGTGCCTTAAATTACCGAGAATTTACTAAGGAATTTGTACAATGTCTACATCAAAAAGAGTATTAGGAAGAGGTTTGGGAGCCCTGTTAAAAGGAAACTCTGACTCAGCATATGATGGCCAGGTACAAAACATAGAGATATCTCGTATAGTGCCTAATCCTTTTCAGCCAAGGAGATCCTTCACTACGGAGTCAATTCAGGAATTAGCTGAATCAATACAAAAAAATGATTTAATTCAACCTGTAGTGCTACGATCTAGTACTAACAATAATGAATATGAGATTGTAACTGGTGAAAGACGATTTCGAGCTTTCATTTTTTTACGTAGAGAACACATACCCGCTATTATTCGACAGTTTGATGATCAAGAAATGCTAGTCAATGCATTGATCGAAAATATTCAACGCGAAGATCTTAGTCCATTAGAAGAGGCCCATTCATATCAAAAACTAATTGGCCAATTCTCATTAACACATGAGGACCTGGCTGCAACGGTCGGTAAAAGTCGCTCACATATATCGAACTCCTTAAGATTATTAAAATTACCTGATGCCATACTCGATTATTTAGAATCTGGTTTAATCAGTCCAGGGGCTGCTCGTGCTTTACTACCGCTTATGGATACCGACTTACAACGTAAGGTTGCCAGTGAAGTAATCGTACAGGGTATGAATGTGCGTCAAATTGAACGATATGTAAAAGAAATTCTTGCTCGAGACCCCTCAATTTCTGAAACAAAATCACAGATGAAAAAAGTAAATACAAGATTTGAATCAGAAGAAGAAACTATACAGGCATTGACCGGACTATCATGCAAAATCAAATCGTCTCGGACAGGCCTTCGTCTAGAGATCGAATTTAAACAAACCGAACAGTTAGAAAGTTTAATTGATAAATTAAGAACTTTAGGATAATGTTTAGCAAATCCTGTGAAACACCATTTCAATAATTACGAATGTTTTATGTTGTGAATAAGGCTGTGAATAACTTAGGCATTTTGTGAACAAAATTGTTGACTCGCCCATTTTCTATATGCTTTTCCTTAATTCTTCTAAAATTTGTTTGGTTTAATGAATCCTGTAGGTATATACAATCAAACGGGGCTTATTGTTTTCAACGCTGTGAAATGGATTCTGTAAAGGGCCTTTTTTTCAAAAATCTGAGACAAAAGGTCTAATGACCTTAAAAAGCTAAAAAATAGCTCTATTTTGCTTAAAATCGTTTTTGAGGAATAAATGTCTTTGTGAATAAGTGATATATATATTATATTTTAAAAAATTTTATTATTATTACTATTATAGAGTGTGAATAAGTGAATAACTATATAAATTGGCTTTAATTGAAGCTCTTCGGAGTTTTTTTTTTCACACAATAATGTTGATAATTTGTGAATTTTTGTGAAGATATGTGGATAGTTAATCATAATCCTTCAAATTTGCTTGGTTTTTGATACTTATTCATTTATCAAACAATTAATGTGAATTTTAAGTGAATTGTGTTAATGCGCATCAATAGTAGTACAAAAATAAACATTATTGTGCAAATATTGATTAATAGTGGAATGTGAATAGGTTAATAATTTTGTGAATAACATTTTATTCCAATACCTAGATAATCAGAAGATTAAGTCTAATCTAATACAAAATCTTAGGACATCCTTGGCGTCAAAAGATGTTTTAATTTTGCAAGCCCTGGAAATAATTAAATTAGATAAGCATGGTGTTCAATTCAGTGCGAACGATTCATCCGTGATCGATACGGTAAAACTAAAGGGCATTGATAAACACATTCAAAAGTTTTTCTGCGATGAGTTGTTTAATGGTCAGGAAGTCGCCATAGAATTCGAGGTCTTGGAAGTTGATGAAAAAGATGATGAAAACGAAGCTGAAAGGGTTGATATTGGCGAGAAGACTGATAAGCCCGTCGCTCCAAAACCAGCAAACCTTAAGCCTGATTTTACTTTCGCTAACTTTGTCAAAGGAAATAGTAATACTTACGCTTTTACGGCTGCGTACCAAGTAGCAAAGCAACCGGGTATATCTTTAAACAATCCCTTGTTTATATATGGAGAGGTTGGATTAGGAAAGACTCATTTATTGCATGCAGTAGCTCATGAAATTCATCGTCTTTATCCAGATAAAGTAATTCGTTATGTGTCATGTGAAACTTTACTCAACGAATATTTGGAAGCTCTGAGAAATCCTAATAGAGATCCCCAAAAGCAATTAAGTAACTTTAGATTAGTTAGACAAGTAGATGTGTTATTAGTGGATGACATTCAATTTATTGCTAATAAAGAGGCCTTTCAGGAAGAATTTTACAACACCTATAACAGTTTAAACGATTCTCAAAAGCAGATAGTATTGGCAGCGGACAGAACACCGCAGCAAATCAAAGGATTACAAGACAGATTAACCTCTCGCTTTAAGGGGGGCTTGCTAGCAGACATGCATTTACCCGATCTTGAAACTCGCATGGTAATTATTGAGAATTTATCTCGAAGGCATCATGTCGAAATAGGACGTGAATGCATAGAATTTCTTGCAAGCAGTGTCTCACGTAATGTAAGAGAGCTGCAGGGTGCGTTTACATCGGTGATGACTAAATCATCCATTCAAAATCGTCCAATAGATAGGTATTTGATCGAGGATGCTTTGGTCGATTTTACGGAGTTTGATAGGCCGGCATTAACTGTTGATGTTATTCAGGAAGAAGTCTCTCGATACTACGACATAGATTTGGACGATCTACTAAGTGACAGCAGAAGGAGTCCAATATCTCATGCCAGGCAAGTTGGTATGTATTTAGTGCGGGAGCTTACTAATAAAACTTTAAAAGAGATAGCTGAGTCATTTAAGCGTAAAGATCATGTTACGGCTTCTCATGCATGTAGAAAAGTTGACGAGATGGTTAAAAATAAAGATGGAAAATCACAATATATTCTTGATTTAAAAAGATATTTACAGCGCAACTTTGAAAGTGGGAGTAGGTGACTTATGCTCTTGCATATCGGTGAAAATAATTACCTAGACAAAGATGAAATATTAATGATTTTGAACCCGGCAATAATTTATAAAAAAGAATCACAAACCAGATTACAAAATCACAAAGAAGTAAAACACTGTTCCAAAAGAACTAAAAGTCAAATAATTGTAGATAGCAATGTAATTCATCATTCAACAGTCGATTCTTTAACGCTGTATAAAAGAGATGAAGTATTCCGTTTTCTGGATTCAGATTCAGTGGCTCAACATAGTGGAGGACAAAATGAGTGAACAAGGATACGATGCGGGTAGTATAACCGTATTAGAGGGCCTTGAAGCCGTAAGACTAAGACCCGGAATGTATATAGGTACAACAGGTGCCG
>CAZRWM010000001.1:0-80506 GCA_964603885.1 uncultured bacterium | reverse complement strand
TTTTTTGGCAAAATCATTGAGTTTAATTTTTAGTGGATTTATATTCGGTGCCCTCGTCGAAAAGATGCTGCATACAGGAAAAAAGATTAGTTGTTATTTAAAGGCTTGAAATGTCTTCAATACTAGAAATAAAAAACTTGAGTAAAATTTATGCGGGTGGTTTTAAAGCTCTCTCTAACGTAAACTTAACAATTCAAGAAGGTGAAATTTTTGCTCTACTGGGACCTAATGGAGCAGGGAAAACGACACTCATCGGAATTGTTTGCGGTATTCTTAATCTCAGTTCTGGTTCAGTGCTTATCCATGGATTTGATGCCCATCAGAATTACAAGCAGGCTCGGTCTCTCATAGGCTTAGTACCACAGGAACTTGCTACTGATACCTTCGAATCAGTCTGGAATGCAATAAGTTTTAGTCGTGGTTTATTTGGTAAGCAACCTAACCCTGATTTGCTTGAAGATATTCTGAAACGGTTATCGTTGTGGGATAAAAAAGATAGTCGGATATTAGAGTTATCGGGGGGGATGAAACGGCGAGTGATGATTGCCAAGGCGCTATCGCATGAGCCAAAAATTTTATTTTTAGATGAGCCTACAGCTGGTGTCGACGTGGAGCTTCGAAAGGCAATGTGGCAACAAGTTGCCGATTTAAGAGCTTCAGGAGTTACGATAATTTTGACTACTCATTATATCGAGGAAGCTGAGGAGATGGCAGACCGTATAGGTGTAATAAATAATGGTAAATTAATCGTAACTGAAGATAAAAAGACTTTAGTCCAGAAATTGGGTAAGAAATCTTTAAGTATTGAATTAGAGAAACCTCTGGTTTCAGTTCCGGACTCTCTGAAAGCTTACAGCATAAACCTTTCAGATTCGGGTTATCGCTTAGATTTCGAGTACGACTCGCGCGGAGGTGGAGGGGTCTCGGCTATTCTCGAGCATATAGTCTCTTCTGGACTGCGTGTAAAGGATTTATCCACTCAACAAAGTAGTTTAGAGCAAATTTTTGTGGAGCTTGTAAATCAGTGAATTACCAAGCGATTAAAAGTATTTATAAATTTGAAATGAACCGAGCTTTTCGTACGGTAGGACAAAGCATTATATCGCCCGTAATTTCAACAACACTCTATTTTGTTGTTTTTGGTGCAGCAATGGGTGGAGAGGCCGAATATATGGCAGGAGTACCTTATGGTGCATTTATAGTTCCTGGATTAATGATGATGACAGTACTAACTACTAGTGTTTCCAATGCATCTTTTGGTATTTATTTTCCAAAGTATAGTGGCACGATATATGAAATTCTTTCGGCACCCATTTCATTCGTAGAAGTATTGCTAGGATATGTTGGTGCGGCAGCGAGTAAGTCAGTAATTATTGGTCTTATTATTTTACTTACATCAACTTTCTTTGTTAATCTTCAGATTAAATACCCAATATATATGCTAGGTTTTTTAGTTTTGACTGCGATCACCTTTAGCATGTTAGGATTCATCATTGGGATTTGGGCAGATGGTTTTGAGAAATTACAGGTGATACCGCTATTGGTTATTACTCCTTTATCCTTTCTCGGAGGCAGCTTTTACTCAATAAAAATTTTGCCCGAATTTTGGCAAAAAGTCTCGATGCTCAATCCTGTGGTCTATCTCATTAGTGGTTTTCGATGGAGTTTTTTCGGTATTGCTGAGGTGAATCTATGGGTAAGTTTATCCATGGTTCTTGCTTTTCTTACCGTTTGTTTTATAACCGTAGCTTGGATTTTTAAGACGGGGTATCGACTTAGAAATTAAAATTCACTCATCTGTTTTTTAATCTCAGCTTGTATTTCAGCCTCGATTTCAGCTCGTATTTTTTTTTCAATATCTTGTTTACGCCAACGAAGGGTTGTTTCACGAATAGACTGCTCTACGAAAGCACGATTTTTAGCAGCGGTAGACCCTCTAAACCCATTTTTCATTACGTCACTTTGCATAAACTCTTTTGCTTGACGGTTTATTTCTGCGGTAATTCGATCATCTATAGTTTTCATTTTTTGCTGACGAATTTTCTTTTCAATTTGGTTTCTTTGCAGCGATATTTGACGGTTCTTTTTAATTTTTTTTCGAGTAGATATTATTTTTTTTGATGATACTTTAGGAGATTCTTTCAGCATAGACTCTCTCTTGATGGAAGGTAATAAAGCTCCATTAATCAAAGTTTCCTTTTCAAATTCGTTAACTATTTGAAAGGCGTCCTTGTGTTTCTCTTCCCAATTTAAAATTTCACCGAGTCTTTCGGATTCCGAAGTTAACTGTGTTAACTTTTGATATGCTGACAGATCAATTTCTGCAAGTTTTGTCAAAAAATAATCATTTGTTGTGACTAAATTTCTAACCCAGTTTGTAACAAATAGCTGAATGCTTTTATTAAACTCTGGATTGAGGCTAAGATATGCCTGCCATTTACGAGTTTTAGAGCTTTTCAGTAAAAATTCCCAGTTCTGGGTAATATCTTCCATGACTTTCGCATTTTCTGACCAAAAAGTTTTGACCGCTTGTTTTCTGTAAATTGAGTTCAGAGGCTTGAACGGTTGGGTTTGTTCAATAATTCTCAGCACCCTCCAATTTGGCTCATTAGAGAAAGCGAGTTGAACAAAAACCAGACCTTGTATTATTACTCTGATGACGCGCCTTACATTCATGGTAGCTTCCCAAGCGGTGGTTTTCGATGCAGACACTTCAATATCTGAATGAAAAGTTTGTTACAAATATTAACGACGGCTACTAATCAACTGTCGTAAAGATTGCAATTTATCTGCGCTGTAAACACCTTCAATTACACCATTAATTGATCCATCTTGCTTAACAACAAAAAGATAAATACTGTCTTCGTTTATTTTAAGTGCTTCCTTAAATGGTTGTTTATCAATATGAAAACTAACTGTTCTTGAACGTTGCTCTGTATCTCGAATACCTAATTTCATACCATTATAGATCATCCAGCGCTTCCAGCTGCCCATTTCTGCCATAACTGGAAATTCGTAATATTTTAATTTTTTGTTTTCAAGCTCCATCTGTGCGAGCGGCTTCAGCCATGTGTCTACCATTTCTTGTTGAGCATGCTTGAACGCTATAACTAAAATATTAATTGGTTTCTCAAGGCTTTTAGGGGTGGTAAATTGATCTCCGTTTAATGTCTTACCAGAAATTTCGGGGAAAAATTCAGCTTGAGCGTAGTGATTTGTAAATATGATTAATAATAATAAAATTTTCATGATTCCATACTGAATTAGTAAGCTATTTAAATCAAGATATGTTTAATAATAGAGGCTGAGGAATTATAGAAAATTAAAAGCCGTGCTCTGTAAGTTAATTCTCACAACAGCTCATTTGCCTTCCAATCTGAATGAATCGTCATAGTTTCTTATTACTCATATTTTTTTTGAAGGTATGTTTTTGAAGATTTTTCGGTATGCTTTATCTTTGTCGAAGTTTAGAAGTTTTTTGTGTTCTGGAGAAACTTTACCGTCTAATGCATTTTTTAACATGATTTGTGTTTGCTCGATGAGTTTAATTTGATTTCGTATCTCCAGTGCTTCACCAGCAAGCTGACTGCGTTTACGCATACTTAGACCTTTACCTAAGATTTTGTAATTATCGATAAGCTCTGTCAGTTCTAAAATCCATATTTTCGAATCTTGTAAGTATTCGCTAGCTAACTCTCTTTTGTTTGTTTGAGAATCGTCGGCAAGTTTTGAAATCAGACTCTCATGTTTGTATTTTAATTCTAATTCACTTTTCTTTAAGATTTTGTAATTGGGTGGCATTTTGTCAAAAGTTTTGAGGAAGAAGATATATCCAGCGATTACTGCTAGAAAAATAATTACTAAGGTGGTGAATTTTTTCATGAGGAGGTTATTCCAGGTAGATAGTTTTTGTTGGCTTTAAATTTTCGATACGGCTTGTATTTTTTCGATTTCTTAATGTAATTGCTAAGCGTTGATATTCACTAATAATTGAATGATTTGACTGAAAATGACGAATAGCAATTTGTCTTCCGATATTCAGATGATTCTCAGATTCTATCAATTTATCTTGTTCTAGAAATAGTCTGCATAACTCAAGGTTAATTTCGGCAGCTAATCGAATTTGCTTTTTTGTTTGCAGTGCGTTTAGAGTCGTTCTGAGCAAAGTAAGTGCCTCACTACTGCGCCTCATTCGAGACATTGATTTCGCAATTATAATACGAAAGCGGATTGTAATTTGAGACTTTGGACCAAGGGTGGTATTACAAATTTTGTGTAGTCGCGAAGCTAAATAATAGGCTTCTGAGAACTGATTATGCTTCCAAAGAAGATTACTTAATTCAATGCCAAATTTAAGGGTCAATGGAGAGGAGTTGCCAATATTTTCTTCAAAAGAAATTAGGGCGTGCTCTAGATGTCTCAGACCACGACTGATTTCGCCATTTTTCACATAGCAAAAACCTTTTACGGATTGGAAATAAATAGCCTTATGTATCAATAAATCTGGGGTAGATCGCTTAATCTGATTAAAGATTGGCAAAATATATCTGTTTTGAGCTGCATATTTCATTGAATGAACTAAGATTTTGTATACGTGATAATTGTTCCAAGCAGGATGATCAAGTGTGTAAAATTTACTTAGCGTTTTGTTTAAATTTCTGAGGGTGTCGGGCATATCATCGAGCCGTTCTTCGTGCCAAAGATAAGCTAGGTGACTAAATTGTGCCATTATCTGAAGATTGTAGAAATTATTTGTTGATTTCCACTCGGAACGTAGATTTCGTAATTTTTTAGCTGCGAGTCGCGAATCTTCTTGGCCTACCCATAATTCTGTAATAGCCTCCAATAAATCGAGTCTGTGCAGATCATAAGGGGTTGATATGATTTTTCTTAGGGCTAATACTTGCGTATCAATTTTTTCTAAAATACCCAATTGGAGCCAGCTCATCGTTCGTAATTCGATTTTTCCCCATTCATTTTCGTTGGAAGGCTTCTCGGTAGCTATCTTATCTTCGAGAATAATTAGGCAATCTTGATAACGAAAATTTATGTAAGCGCTGAGAGCTTTTTTGAGTGTTGGTGAGCTAATTTTCCATAATACTGGGTTGATTGGAGGCGGTAAAAAAATTGGATAAGCCCATAGAAATTTGCATAAAAGAAATAAAGCTATTCTGGTGTACATTTTTAATTACTATCGTTTACTGTGCTGCAGATTCCAAGGCTAATTGATGCAAGAGTTTGATAATTACTTCATTCCTCGCACTAGTTTAGATGTCGATTAAATATAATGAAAAGGTTTAACGGTAAGATTTCGCATTAGTCATAATCAGTGATTTGATTAGTTATGTATATCGGGTAATCTTCTTGTTTGGCCATCTTACATCGATCGAATTTTTGTAAAAGTCCTACGGATATGAACACATTTTTAGAACTAAACCAGATCATTGCAGAAGTTTCTCCCTTTACTGTTATGCCGGCTTTTAGAAGACCAGGATTGTCATAGCTCAATTTGGTATCGTTGATAGTAATATCAATTTTTTTTCTAGTAGCTTGTAGTTTCACAGTGGATGCTTCATTGAAGCGATTATTGACTGAAGCGAGGCAACTCCAAGGCTGAAAATGAGAGTCAGTCTTAAAAAATTTACACTTATCTTTTAATATAACAGCAGTCTTTCCTTCTATAAGATACAAGCCAGTCTTATGCTTCAGTGTACTGTAACCAGATGTAAGAAAGTATTCGCTGGAATTTTGGTTACGCCAGGGGGCTGCTGAATGCCAAATTTCAGTCGATTCAATTTTTACTTCTCCAGCTATACCTAACGGTTTAAATAACGTAGATTTACCGCTCTTTTTTATTTTATAAACTAGATTGTTATAAAATAAAATTTCATCTCTCCCAGCGGTACAGATTTCTCGTGAATACTTTGTAAGATTTGAGCTTGCTATTAATTGGATATTTAGTAAAAATATCATAAAAAAAACAGCGATAGGAGCCATGCGCAGGATTATATCAGAGCATAGGCTTCAGATGCTTACTTGTTGAGTATTGTTTTCGAGCCTATAATGAAGAAAATGAAGTGCTTCAAATTTATTGTTTTGGTGTATCTAGTTTCTTATATCTGTAATGCAGAGAGTGCATCTTTGAATAAGGAAATTCGATATAAAGAAGTCTATCAATTAGCGTTAAGCCTTGCTCGGAAAAAAGAGTTCAGTAATGCAATCAATTACTTCCAGTATTTGCTTAAGATAAAGCCTAAGGATGATAAAGTACGTTTTCTTTTAGCTAAGGCTCATTATTTAAATAATAACGTATCCAAAGCTCTCATGGTTTGCCACAAAGCAGTTGGTACTAATGTTCAGTCGAAATGTAATGATTTAAAGCTAAAGAGTAAATCGATATTTCCTAACGAATACATGCTTTTCGATGCCCATCGCTTATTAAATGAAGGTCGGTTAGAAAAAAGTAGGCAGATTGCTTTTAAGCTACTTCAGAGTGATTCAAATAATCCAAAATATCGATTTGTCTTAGGTAAAGTTTTGCACAGACAAGGAGATTTTTATCGAGCTTTCGACCATTACAACTATGTAAAAGATTTTGTAAATCGTCCACAAAGAAGTAAAATTCAGAAATTAATAGCTAAATTGCAGACTTCGGTAAAGCCACTTATTGAATATGTTAAACGTATTAGTTCAGAGTCTTCAGAGGTGGGGGCAGATGAATATTGGCAGATGTATTGCCTTGCAATTCATATGGCCGCATCTGAATTTTCAAATGATGAAAATGACAAGACAGATCTCGCGATTAGCTATTTGAAAACCTTACTTAATGATGAAAAATTAAATGAAAATCAGCGCTATAATCTTTTGATGCCAATGATGAATTTGTACTCCTTGAAAGGGAATGCTGAGCGAGCTTATGAGTTGATTCAACTAGCAAGACGTACTAAGCCGGATATAGCAGATAATGCTCGTTTGAAGTTTGCCGAGGAATTATTGATGGTGCGGCACCCCATGCTTAATAGAGGAATGCTCAAATGATGAAAGTGGAAGAAAGGATGTACAATCTAGATGAATGATCTTAGAAGGGTCACATGGATAGGCTTTTGGACTAATATAGTAATCAGTTGTCTGAAATTGTATGTAGGCGTTATAACCTCGAGTCAGGCATTGGTTGCTGATGGTTGGCATTCTATCTCTGATTGCTGGTCCGACTTTATGTTACTTGTGGCCTCAAGGTACTGGGCAGCACCGGCTGATGAAGATCATCCACATGGCCATCGTCGGATCGAAGTAGCTGTCACGGCAGCTATTGGAGTAGGTTTGGCCATTGTGGCTAGTTTTATTCTTGTAAAGGGACTGTTTAGTATTCGTGAAAGTAATTTATCTCAGCCCTCTCCATTAGCTTTGGCGGTGATAGTTGTTACATTGCTCATAAAGGAGTTTTTGTACCACTTTACAATGAGTCATTCGAAACGATTAAACTCAGAAGTCTTACGCGCTTATGCTTGGCATCATAGATCGGATGCTCTAAGTACACTTCCAGTTTTGATAGCCTTAGCAATAAGTAATTATGATAGTAATTGGAACTTTCTTGATCCAATTGCTGCATTGTTGGTGGTTGTTTTTCTCTACAAGACTTCGTATGAGATAGCTTTTCCTGCGATTCAAAAGCTTGTAGATCAAGGTGCTCCCCCCCAAATTATTCAAAATATAAAGAACGAGGTTATGCAATTATCCGATGTTAAAGGGGTCAGCAGCATTCGGACTCGATACGTTGGAAATTTGGAATTATCCGTAGAGGTAGATATTGAAGTTGACGGTAGTTTATCAGTATGGCAAAGTCATGAAATTGCAAATATCACAAGAGATATTCTCAAAAACAAAATTGAATTTGTAGTCGATGTAGTGGTTCGTGTGGACCCTTGGTCTCCCAAGAAAAAGCATAAGGAGTTGGTTTGAATTAACTTTCTTCGGTACGGATTAAATCTTTCATTGAGATGTTTAGTAATTTGGCTAACTCTCTTAAAAATGAAATGTAGCTCCATATCATTACCATCATTGATGGAACTGCGATTATCGGGAAACTCAATGCGGTCATTTTACCTAATTCTTGGTTAAATGCTTCACTACCAACCGGGCTTTGGACTAAGTAGCGTGCTAATGCAAAATTTAATATTGCTGAAAGGAGAAAGGCGAAAGAAATTCTTTTATGAGCCTTGGATAATGCCGATCGCAAAGCCGTTTTCAAGCCTAACTCTTCTAATCTTGATTTCAAACCCTTAACGTCAATGAGTTCGTCATTGAGAAATAATTTATGCAACAATGGCGTATTACCATTTGAACTGATCCACACTGCAATACTTAAAGCTAATGGCAATAACGCCTCTTTAACTGCTATCCAAAGAGGGTCAGCTTGTAAAAGGCCGATAGTACCAGTGGCTAGAACTTGTATACCACCCAATGCCGGAATCCATGATATTCTTCCAGACTTTTTAAGTTCGTGTAAGCTTAGGATTAGTGGGAAGCTGATTGCAAGCCAGAATGCGCCCATCGCTCCTAAGTAATCCGACCCACTTAACTTTAATAGTACTATTGAAGGAAGCAGGATCCCAAAAAAAAGCCCAGGCAGTGGATTTTCTGATTCTTTGAATTCCATGAGAACGGAGAATATATGTGATTAGGAGTTATGTGTACAGTATAAGACTTCAAGAAAATCGTAAATAAGCTGATATTAGTCATTTACAAGCAGCTTGATTCATTATTTGGTGACTGTTTTAACTTTCTTTAAGAAGTTTACCGAAGCCATAATGACATCGTAATCTGGATCATTCAGAAGCCCTTCAATGACGTTTTTACTTTCTGCAAGACCACTAATGTGTAGTGCCCACAGACAGGAAAGACGCATCCATTTATTTGGCGATTGACTCATATCCACAAGTGATTTAAAGGCTCTTTTTTTGCCAAATTTTAAGCATGCCAAGGCTGCATTAGCGCGGACTCTATTGTTATCATCTGACAAAAGTCTTTCAATACGACTTAGAGCTTCCACTTTACCTAATTTCATAAGAGATTCGATGGCGTTGGCGCGAATTCTTCCAATTGGCGAATATAGCGCTTGCATCAAGGCTTCTGTTGAGAGCGGGTGATCAAAGGCTCCTAATTGTTGCATTACGGTCGCGGTTACATTAGCGTTTTCTGCTTTTTCAAGTACATCGAGTAATACAGGTAATGAATCTGATTGCCCGAGTCTGCCTAATGCCGATATGGATTGAATTGTTATCATTGGATTTTGATTGTATAGTGCATTACATACAAGGTTAATATGCTCTTTGGATTTACGAAATCCTATTTCACCAATAATCGCCTGATCTAAGATATCGTTACGGCCATATTGATTGCATAGATCCATTAAAACATCCTCATTTGGTAGATTCTTCATACAGCGGATGCACAGTAGCTTGAGTTGGACACTATCGCTCGAAGTCAAGAGCTCTTTTAATAACTCAGTTATTTGAGTGTTCTCCTTTCCAAGTAAGTATTGTAAGCAGGAGTACTGTAAATATAAATTTTCCGTTAAGAGTACATTCTTAAATGCGCTACTGGGACAATATTTTTGACGTAATTCCAAAAACTCATGCCAACTCGTATCTTGGTTTGAGTTTCGAAAAAGGTGTTTCAGAACTTCTAAGGTCTGCGAGTCGCTTATATTGCCAATAGCTTTAGAGCATTGTAAGAGTACATCCGAATCAGAACTTTTCTCAAAACTTTGCATTAATGGTACAGCAATCTGAGGTGCTTGAATTTTGGCAAGGGCGCTTATTGCAGCAATTTTAAGCTTGCTTGAACCTCGATGAAGTTGATTTAGAAGAGAAGTGGTGATCGTTATCTCGTCATCCTGGTACAGGATATTAGTTAAATCCGCAATCAGATTAGAACTTGATTCCTCTTTATCTTGAAGTGATTTAATAAGGGCAAGTAGTAAACGACGATCCTCACATGTTTTAGACTCTATTGTAGCCTGTTTGACAGTGCGCTGATGAGACTTATTAAGACCATTTAATAATCGATCTAACATCGGACGAATAAGATCTATATCTATTTTGCATATCGTATCTAGGATTTTATTGTTAATTTCTGAGTCATCATTAGAGCTAAGTGCTTTTATTAGTGGTTCTATGTGGCTGGTTTTATTTAGATTACCCACAGTTTCAATAGCGGTTTCACGCAGCTTGAGGCTACCTACACTTATGTAATTTAATGCTAAATCGGATTTTTTATAATTCAGGCAACGACCTAATGACCTCAGGATATTAATTTGAGTCTTTTCATTTGTGACTTGCATGGTTTCTTTAAGTTCATCGATCCTTTTTAATTGATGTACCTCATATGTTTGCATTCCCAGCTTTTTTCCTCTTAGCTTAACTGTGGCCATTTTTTCATAGATCAAAACTTCTTGCATAGATCGCCATGTAGTTTCTCCAATAAGTATACTTCCATTACGAGCCTTATCAGATAATCTTGAGGCTACATTTACTGAGTCCCCGATAGCTGTAAAATCCATAAATTGATTACAGCCGACCGTTCCAACCATAGCTTCTCCACTATTAATACCAATACTTGCTGATAATGGCTTAAGATTATTTTTTGCCCAAGTTGTGTTGATGGATTGCATTCGATCTTGCATCGCTA
Organism: uncultured bacterium; assembly: GCA_964603885.1. Lineage (GTDB taxonomy): Bacteria > Muiribacteriota > UBA6191 > UBA6191 > UBA6191 > JAYZAC01. Next base: position 69,817 of record CAZRWM010000001.1, on the reverse strand, counting down.
GTGCACATTCTACGGCTCGCTCAGCGTGGTTGAATATTTTACGAGGCGCACCAAAAAGCGCCATAATTCCGTCCCCTAAATATTTATCGAGTGTTCCACCAAATTTCACAATTAATTTAGTCATTTCATCAAAATATAGATTTAGTTGCTGTGTGACCTGATCAGGTTCGGATGACTCTGCAAACGCTGTGAAACCGTTTAAATCCATAAAAAGTATGGTGATTTCTTGTTTTTGCTCTAAAAATAAATCTTGAGTTCGAGTATGAAGAAGGTTCTCTCCAATATCATCACTCACGAAGCGTTTAAACAAGGAAACTAGTTTCTTTTTTTCAAGGTCTCGATAAAGGATAGCTTTGGTGTAACCACAAATTATTTGGATTAATTTAATATCCAAATGTGTAAAGTTAGTTTGCTCATCCTTGTTCAACAGGATGAAGACTCCTCGAGATTGACCATAAAAATCAACTGGGGCAACGAGGGCGGTTTCTAATCTGTCCAAACCATATTTTTCGCCTTTGAAGTGCTTTCCTCCATAACTTTCACAGAAGACTCCTCTAAATTCGGAGTCCTGAGCCAAGGATCGAAAGAACTCTGTTTGACCCACCCAAAAGTCTCTACCAGCAACATTACCCGCTTCTAGGGTGTATGCTTTGCGATCAAATTCGTAAGTCAGAAAGATAATCGCCTTACAATCTAGTGTATCTTGAGTTATATCAATTAACTTTTGGAAAAAGAATTCGGTTACATTACTCGTATCAACAATTTGGTTGATACGGTTGATGAGTTCTATTTCCATGTTGGCGCGGCTTAGTTGATTTCTTAACCGAATTCTTTCTATGATGGTTCGCGAATCTTCTCTAAGTATTAATAATGCATCGATGTCCTTATTGGTAAAAACTTTTTGATTTTCGGGATTTGCGAGTACAAGAACGCCTTTACGGCAATCACTCAACTGTAATGGGAAAAATAGTACTGAATGAAAAACTGTTCCCGGAATGGTCATTGAAATTTCATTTAATATGGTCGGCTCTTTATCAAAGTAGTGGAATGCAAGGTCCTTAAAATAGTAGAAATATTGGTCTTTTTCTAATTTTTTTGCTTCAGAATTACCCTCGACAAAACGTGCCTCGTCGAGCAAATCTTCCTGTTCGAAATAAAATAAAAATTGTGGATTTAAGATTTTTTCGAGGTATGTGTTCAATTTATCGAAAAAGAATGAACGCTGAATTTGGTCTTGAGTCTTAAATTGTTGAACAAACTTCTTTGTATCTAACACGAATCAATTAGACCACATAGTCCGTATTTTTGAGTAGCTAATGTAGGCTATTCCGACATTTGTAATATTTTGAAGATAAATCTGTTTACTTCTGTAAAAACTTAATGAATTATTCAATTAGCTTTTACTTGATAAGTTTGGGAATGAACTAAGAAAAGTTTGCACTAAAGTTCTGTGACGAGATTCATCCTACGATTATCTATTATGTGAATGATGCGATTCAATTTACATGCTACTAAATATTTGTATTTTTATGATAAAAGACCTATAGAAATTAAGTAGTCGGCATTAGTATTAGCGGAGTGAAGTTATTCTGTAGTCTACTCTGATTAAGCACCTCCTGTATTAATTATTGATCAGTAATCGAGCGCAATGTGTGATCTAGATTTCATCTAATTAAACAATTTCTAAACGCGAATTTTTTTATAAGGTTTAATTTTGAAGAGCCTCAAAAGCATCTACTAGAGTTTTAGTAAATCAATTTTGTAGGGTCAGTTTGAAATCGTTTTAGAGAGCTTAATATTTTGATATAGAAAGATGTCACAGAGAATTTTTTTGATTGCTATGGTAAGTGAAAAGTTTGTATTTACACTTGTAAAATAGTCCTTTAATAGTCTGGGTGAAAGGAAATTAGCATCTAGAAAAATATCTATTTATGATTTTGTTTTTCTGGGTTTAATCTATGTTCTTACAATATGAAATTACATGTATACCGTTATCATCTGTTTGCTATTGACCAACATCTACCTACGTCCTATTTTATCAAATAAAGAATTATCATCAGACTAAAATGAAAGAGCATGGTATTTTTGTATGAGGGTTCTTCTCTGAGTACTTTTCTTCCTTTAGTTTGTAAATCGTAATCATTTTTTTACATACTTTTTGGGAAATTTGTGGTTTTAAGAAAGCAAAATTTTAGTTAAAAAATTATCTACAACGGGCTCAGTTAGTTTCTGTCAGGAGAGTTTTAGTGCAGAAGATAAAAATCCATGAGATTTATCGATCAGTTCAAGGTGAGTCGACTCACGTGGGTAGGCCCTGTACGTTTGTCCGTACAAGCGGCTGTAAATTAAGATGCACTTGGTGTGATACAGGTCATGCATATCGAGATGGTACTTGGATGGATTTAGAGAGTATTATTAGCCAAGTTAGAGAGCTAAAGGTTCCTCTTGTTGAGATCACCGGAGGTGAACCAATGGAACAAGAGCATATCATTTCGCTTATGCAAGATTTGTTAGATGAAGGATTTGAGGTTTTGCTAGAGACAGGCGGACATATTCTTTGTGATAAAGTTCCGAGTAAAGTTCGCAAAATCATCGATATGAAATGCCCTGCTTCCAAAATGGATAGGAAGAATGACTACGGTAATTTAAATTTTCTTAAATCTCATGACGAAGTAAAATTTGTAATTCAGGATAGACATGACTTTGAATGGTCAGTGAATCTTGTCGAGCAATATGATTTAACTAATAAAGCAACGGTACTTTTCAGTCCTGTTTATGGATTAATGAATTATTCATTGCTAGTTGAGTGGATTCTTAAATCAGGAATAGATGTGCGATTTCAAATTCAAATGCATAAGATAATTTGGGATCCAGAGGCCACAGGTGTTTAATAATGTTCTGGCATTTTGATCAGCTACAATTCTGGAGTTACTATACTCATGAAGGTGTCAATTATGGCGGAGAATTTGGCTTAAAAATTTTCTCTCGGAACTCTACATTGCTATGCGATGCAGTCGAAAATTTAAAATCAGAGTGGCTGTCTGGTGTAAATCGTAAGCATTGGGGCGAACAGCATAGTAAATACCCGATTTGTATGGTCAAAACTCTCAGCTCTAAAACCTTTGATTGGGAAATTCGCTGTCCTGATAATTTACGTTTTCACAAAATTGGCCGTCATTTTGTTATATCAAAATATATTTTATTGCAAACAGCGCATTTTCTACCTCATGTACCTAAAGAGCATAAGTGTCGTAGATTGCATGGTCACAACTTTGGTCTATGGATTTCAATTGAGGTTTCAAATTTTGATGATAAAACTCATGACACCATTAACTGTTTGGAGCTATCTTGCCAAGAAATTCAGGCTAAGCTTGACCAATGTATATTGAATGACATAGAGGGATTACGTAACCCCACTTCTGAAAATATTGCTTTGTGGGTTTTTCAGAAATTAACGTTGCAACTTCACAAGGTCTTCAACATACTTTGTATTGAAACCACAACATCAGCAGCTTGCTATCACGGAAATGATTTGTGGTCATGTTGGAAATCTTTTGATTTTGAAAGTGTTTGGAGGCCTTCAGTGGATCGTATTTTTGGACACAGCTTTAAGCTGACTGCTGGAGTTCAAGGAGAGTTAGTTCCGCCATTTGGTTGGGTACTAGATTTTTCGGAAATAAAATCTCATATAAAACCACTTATTGATCAAATTGATCATCAGGACTTATCTAGAATCTTAAACGGGCGTGGTAATTGTTCAGAGGGCTTATTAGAGTGGCTGAGTGAGCAGTCTCCGTCTAAACATGAATATGAATTATGTTTGCAGTCCTTACCGTCAAAAGGTACCTATAGAAATGTTTCTGAGCTTCAATTAAGCGGAGCAGTTCCATATGTAGATTGGAGGATATGATGAGCTTGAAGGAGCATAATGCTTTAGTCTTATTTTCTGGAGGACAAGATTCAACTACATGTCTTTTTTGGGCTTTAAAGCATTTTAATAATGTTACTGCTTTATGTTTTGATTATGGACAGCGGCATAAAAACGAGCTTCAGTCAGCGCAAAATATTGCAGACATTGCTGAAATAAAGTTGAGTTGCTTAAAAATTAGCTTATTTGAACAGCTGGGAGGCAATGCTTTAACTGGAGATGAAGCGTTGGAATCAGCCCACGATTCTACGCTACCGAATACTTTTGTACCAGGTAGAAACTTAATAATGCTGTCAGCGGGTGCAGCGTTTGCGTACCAAAGAGATATTAATCATATTGTCACAGGGGTTTGTGAAACAGATTATTCGGGGTACCCTGATTGTAGGGATGACACTATCAAAGCCCTTCAGGCCACATTAAATCTAGGTATGGAGGCAAGATTTTGTTTGCACACACCATTGATGTTTCTATCGAAAGCAGAAACGGTCAAACTAGCTCGAGAATTAGGGGCCCTAAATGCATTGGCTTATTCTCATACTTGCTATGCGGGAGAATATCCACCCTGTCAAGAGTGTGCGGCTTGTAAATTAAGAGCTAAGGGCTTTGAGCGAGCTGGCGTTACAGATCCGTTATTGACTCGGGCTGGCATCCTGATCGCTTGATTGTCCGGCGTTTCCGTTAGAGTTTGCACTCGAACTTGGTTTGCCTTCTTCCGACTGATTCATATATTCCTCATTAATATCAGCCAGCAATTCGCAGCCTATTAAACATTTGGGAACTAGTCGACTTCGACCTCGGTTACCACATATGTTGGTCGGAAAGCTCTGCCCATCACAGAATTCGATTTCCTTAGAAGTACTTTCTTCAAAATGAGGATGTTCGCACGCTACGCTAGCGCGGTTACTAAGTACGTTTGAGTATTTACAGGACTTAAGAATTTCATTTCTGATTTGGCGTTCCTTGGTAATTAGATAATTGAATCCGAAGACTGTTGCAAGCCGATCAATAACTTTCTCGTTAAATATAGATTCGGGGCAGGTTTCGTTGACTTTCGGATTACTTGCAATGACCAGCTTTGCTACTGCGCTATGAATAGCTCTACCAGCATCGACCTCTTCGATATGGTGTCCGACGCAAAAGGTACCCTTAGAGGTATAGCAAACAAGCGCTACCACAGTTTGCAGGATAGCACTGTGCAAATGTTCTTTTTCCTCGACCAAATTGTCATGCTGATGCCTTACTATATCAATCACTTTTGGATCTAAATCTAATTTCTGTAGAACAAAAGTCCCCGCGTCTATTTTTCTTTCTACTACAGTATCCCTTGTTGCCTCTTTGGCAGATAAATGGTCTTCATCACCAGCATCATGAAAAAGGCCAGCCATCCCTATCTGTTTTACTTCTTCTTCGGGCATACCAAAATTCAGAGCTAATATCATTGAAAAAATAGAAACTATACAATTTTGGAATAAGCCGAATTTGTTCTGATCTCGAAGCTCAAAGAAATAAAAAGTAGCTTCTCTTTTTTTGTACATTCTGCGAGCAAACGACATTGCTTTTGAAAAGTATTTTAGCCCCTCATGTTGGAGCCTAGCTTTAAGATCATGGTATTTGACGAATTTTTCGAGTTCATCAAAGGTAGGGTCGAGCGTTTCAATGAAGTAGAGCATACTATGCTCATCAACGACTATCTCAAGTGACGTTACCGTATTACCGTCCGAGTCACCCAGTTTAGATGGCGCTCGATCTCCATCACTTCCAAGCGACTCACCTTCGATAATCCGCTTCAAGGCTCTTTTGATTTTCTTTAAGTTGGTCCCCTTGCGAATCATTAATTGTCGCTTAGAGCGATCTGCACCACCGCCGTAGCTAAAGTAGTCTGCAGCAGAGATAAGCGCTGCAGATGTGTCGGTGTGGACGATTTCTCTCAATGTGATAGGATAAACGCCGGACACTAATTGATTTAGTCGATCATAGTTTATTATGCTCATAGATTGGTGGTTCAATTATACCAAATTGTATCTGTTGATTTAAGGCGTATCTTAAAACTTTGGAAGCGAGCATTGATGCATTTTGAATTGAAGAACAAGTTTGATAGTTTAACTGAATATTTTGATGACAATGGTCTTGATTTCAATTTCAAAGAGATCCCTTATGGCATACGGTTTTCAATTCTGGGCGGAGGGGTTCAGATAAATCTATATCATGGAAAGAGAGGCTTCTCTTTTGTTGTTCAGGGCAAGGATGCCGAAGCAAAGCTCCAAATGCAAGAAGAATTAGACTTACTTTTTAATGGTCAATCTCCTGTGGGTAGCGATCCGACACTATTTTCTCGGCACTATGACTTTGCTTACATGGGGTCGGACGAGTCTGGTAAGGGAGACTATTTCGGTCCTATCGTTTGTGTGGGTGTTGCTATCGAACCAGGTCAAGAAAAAATTTTGACCTCGGTTGGTGTCCAAGACAGTAAAAAACTTACTGACTCTCGTATTGAAAAAATGGCCTCAAAACTTTTTGCCATTGGAAAAAACCATATTAGCGTTGTACAGCTTAATCCTTTCAAATACAATCAATTATACGAGTCTTTTAAGTCTCAAGGCAAAGGTCTAAATGAATTGTTAGCTTGGATGCATGCAAAGGTCATAGCTAATTTAATGGCTGAGAATTTAGACTTAAAAATGGCCCTAGTCGATCAATTTGCGAATGAAAAAGTTATGTTGACAGCCTGTCATAACAGTATTAAGGAATATAACTTTAGGTTATTGCAAAGAACGAAAGCTGAGGAGAATCTTGCTGTGGCAGCAGCCTCTATAATTGCTAGAGACAGATTGCTTACTTGGCATCATACGCAAAAAGAAAAGCTTGGATTTGAACTTCCACGGGGTGCTGGAAATCTCACTAAGCAAATTGCTGAAAAACTCATAGCTCTAAAGGGAATCGAAGCTCTTGGAGAATATTGCAAGTTACACTTTAAGACTACTTCAGAATTGAAGCGAAGCTATTAGCTTGACCGGACACAGTATGATTTGGTCATTCAAATTATTTCAATTTATATATATCACTATACTTATTTTCGAGGTAATTCAAATACGCCTCACAGTTTAAATCTGATCCTGTAACATGCAGCAGTAATTCATCTGCATCCATAAGACGTCCCATTTTGTGAATCTTCTGATTGAGCCAGTTTTTGAGTGTATTAAAATTACCTTTTGATATATCAGCTTCTAGTAGTGGATTTTCTTTACAACAAGCTTTGTAAAATTGCGCAGCGTACATAGCCCCTAGGGTGTACATAGGAAAATATCCGAAACAGCCATCTGACCAATGTGCATCTTGTAAAATCCCCTGACTGTCCGTTGGAGGTATAAAACCCATTAGTTCATGACATTTGGCATTCCAAGCTTCTGGTAATTCGTCAATTTGAATTTCATCATCAAACAGTGCTTTCTCTATCTCATATCTTAAAATAATATGCAGAGGATATGTTAATTCGTCTGCGTCGACTCTAATGAGACCAAAGGAAACATGGTTACTACGCCTGTAAAGTTCTTCGTTATTCAATTCTCCTAATAGCTCCGGAAAGCTACTTCTTATCCTTTCTCCAAATGCATTCCAGAAAGGTCTTCCTTGACAGACCATTCGTTCCATAAGTAAGGATTGAGATTCGTGAATTACTAGGCCAAGAGATTCACCAACTGGTAAACCGTCATGCTTTTCAATTGGAAGTCCTTGCTCATACATTCCATGACCTGTTTCATGGATAGTAGAGCTCAAAGAACTGAAAAAACTACATTCTTCATAGCGAGTGGTTATTCTAACGTCTGTAGAATGTCCGCCGCCAGAGAAGGGGTGAGCACTTTCATCTAAACGAGCTTTGGAGTAATCGAGGCCAATAGCCTCAGATATCTTACGATTTAATTCCCGCTGTCTACTGATACAGTAGTTTCCCTCTGTAAATTTTGACGGAGCATCTCCATTGGTTTGGAGGTTTTTTACAAGAGGTACTAAAGCGTTTCTAAGCTGTTCGAAGACAGGGTCAATTTTATGGCGGTTGAAATTTCGTTCGAATCGATCAATACAGACATCATAAGGATGTATATCTGGGTACAGAATATCTGCAATCTGCCGCCGCATTTCAATAAACTTTTTTAGTATAGGTGCAAAAGTTGGATAGTGATTTTTTTGTTTTGACTCTATCCAAAGAGAATGGCCTGCGGCGGATAATTTGGCCATTTCGACGACTAATTCTTCAGGTAATTTTGTAGATTCTTCAAAATTCTTCAAGCTTTCTTTCAAACTACGCCATTGATGAGGGTCAAATTTATCTTCTCCCTGTTTTACCAAGTTTTTTATTAACTCTCCCCACTGCGGATCAGTACTTTTTTTGTGTAAAATCGTTGATAAAGCAACTATTTGTTCTTGCCTGTGGGCTTGCCCTTCAATTGGAAGCATCACCTGCTGATCCCATCCAAGATGAGACAGAATACTTCCTAACGTGGACATCTCGCGACTTTGTGTCACATAGTTTTCGTATGAGTTTAATTTGGACATACTGACTCCCTGAAATTAGTGCCAGTTTACTTGAAGGCTTCGTTTAACTGCAAATCAGTAAGTAAAATGGTCGATAAGTACTAAAATTGTAGATCAAGGAAAATTTTATGAAACTTGTTGTGGTAGGTGTCGGTTACTGGGGACCAAAGTTGGTCAGAAATTTTTTAGCTTTAGAAGAAATCGAAACTGTCATGGTTTTTGACATAGAAGAAAAAAAACTCTTTAAGGTTAAGCGTGAATTTCCTTCTGTAGAGATAAGTAAAAACCTAGAAACATGTCTTCAAAAAGTGGATCTAGCTGTTATTGCCACTCCAGTTAGTACGCATTTTGACTTGGCTAGTAAAGCGATTAAATCGGGTTGTGATGTTCTTGTGGAAAAACCTATGACCGCAACTGTTGAAGAAAGCGAGAAGTTACTTGAATTAGCGGCGGAAAATAATGTCCAGCTGATGGTTGACCATACATTTCTCTTTCATCCAGCAGTACAGAAAATGAAAGAAGTTGTAGATAGGGGAGACCTTGGCAAGGCTCTATATTTTGATTCAGTTCGTGTCAATTTGGGCCTTTATCAGAGTGACGTAAATGTAATTTGGGATCTCGCCCCACACGATCTTTCTATCATGTTACATTTAGTCCCATATAAGCCTATTGCGGTACAAGCAAATGGTATGCAGCATTATCGAGAGGGCATGGCAGATATGGCTTATGTTACGGTGTTTTTCGAAGAAAATTATCTCGCTAATTTCCACTTAAGTTGGCTTTCACCTACAAAAGTAAGACGGATTACTCTGGCTGGTGACCGTAAAATGATGGTTTACGATGATATGGAAAGTAATGAGAAAATTAAAATCTATGACAAGGGTGTAGAGATTTTGAAGAGCGAGGAAGATATGAACCAAGCTCGAATACAGTATCGTATTGGAGATATTCATATTCCAGCTTTACCGAATCGAGAAGCATTAGCCGATGAGGCTAAGCATTTTATAGACTGTGCCAAAGGGTATAAAAAACCAATTGCTGGAGGTGAGCAAGGCTTGTGGGTCGTAAAAATTTTGGAAGCTGCTGACCGTTCGTTGGCAACAGGACAGAAGGTCAATTTATGATTTTTGAAAATATGAAGCTGTTAAATGAGCAGGGACCTGACACAAATATTCGTATGGTTCGCGTTGGTGAAAATGTGAAGATTTATTCCTTTGTTAATTTATATGAGTGTTTCATTGGTTCTGAAAGTAGAGTGGGTGCTTTCGTTGAGATTCAAAAAGGGGTCGTTATAGGAGAATATTGCAAAATCTCTAGTCATAGCTTCATTTGTGAAGGCATTACCCTAGAAGATGCTGTTTTTGTTGGTCATGGTGTTCTATTTACGAATGATAAGTGGCCTCGAGCTTGTAATCCCGACGGTAGTCTGAAAAAAGCAGGTGACTATTCCTTGGAAAAGACTCTCGTAAAAGAGGGAGCAAGTATTGGTTCCGGAGCTGTTATTTTGCCTGGTTTGACTTTGGGTAAGAAGTGTTTAATTGGAGCAGGGGCTGTGGTCACAAAAGATGTTCCTGATTATTCTATTGTAGGGGGTAATCCAGCACGTGTGATGGGCGATGTCCGACGGTCTTCAAACTAGTCTCTGCCTTAACTCAATTCTTCATTCACAATTTTTCGTAGAATTTTGCAGACGTATTCTACCAAATGTGGATTCATATGTTCCCCCATAGGTAAACTAAAAACTTGAGATGCCGCTTTCTCAGCCTCCGGACACATTACGTCCTTAGAGTCATCTTTATAGTGAGGAAGTTCAGTCAAGGCATGGGGATAGTGAATTCCAGACTGAATACCGTACTCGTCCAGCTTTTTACGAATTAAATCTCGTTGAGGATGACGAATTACCATCAAATGGTAGACTCCTTTTGATAACTCGAGCTCTCTCGTCAGTTGTAGTTGTGGGGTGTCGTATAGTAAGTCAAAATACAACGTAGCGGTGTGCTGCCGAATTTCATTCCATTTGCTTAGTTTACTCAACTTTTCGTTTAATACCAGTGCTTGTAAACTGTCTAATCTTGAGTTGCGGCCATCGATCTCATGCATATATTTTTGTGCTGCTCCATGCATAGATATCATCCTACATTGCTTGGCTAAGTTTGAATTATTTGTTGTGATAGCGCCCGCATCACCGAAGGCACCAAGATTTTTTCCTGGATAAAAACTATAAGCGGCGATAGCTCCAAAAGAGCCAACTGGTTTACCACCGTAGGTCGCTCCATGAGCCTGTGCGCAGTCTTCAATAATCATAAGATTTTTCTTGTTACAAAGTTCGACTATTTCGTTTAGTGGAGCACTTTGTCCGTAGAGATGTACGACCATCACTGCTGAGGTTTTTGAATTGATAGCATTTTTAAGTGATTCTGGATCAAGATTTAAGTGAGCTGGGTTACAGTCTACGAAACGAGGAGTAAGGCCACTGTTTCTAATCGCTTCGGCTGATGCCACAAACGTGTTAGCTGGAACGATTACCTCACTGTCTGATGGTAATTGGAGGGCTTGTAACGCAATTTCTAAAGCATCGGTACCATTTCCAACTCCTATGCAATGTTTACTTTGCACGAATGTAGCAAAATTTTCTTCAAATTCTGAAACAGATGGACCACCTACAAAAGCACAGGAACTTACCAGGGATTTTATCTTGTGGTGGATTTCAGGTAATTGATTAATTTGATTTTTAAGGTTTAAGAAAGGGACTTTTACTTCTGATTTCATTATATTTATATCGGCAGCTCAGAGGCTTTTTATCCAAAAAATTAGTATCTTTAACCTAGCTTCGAATTACCCTGTGAACCAGATTTCAAAATGGTATCATATATGTAACATTGGGCCCTGGGAGTATATTTGCATGAATTCCGTTAAGAAATATGTCATCGACTACTGTAGGGCTTCAAAATGTCCTGTACAAGAAAGTATTGATCGGCATAGAATTAATGACGGATCAGAGGGCGACATCCGACTAATCAAGCACTCTCATTGTGTACGTTGCGACATTTGGAGATTACGAAAATTTCTCGAGGCTCAGGGAGTTCGAATAGTAGCTCCTGATGATGACGAACCTACAAGTATGTACTAATCAATTCTAACGTAGCGGATACTACTGATTCAGCTAGTTCGGTAAATATTACACTTAGGCGGTTGTTAACGTGTCAGCTAAAAAGCCATTCGTGTTTATCACTCTAGGTAGTTATGGTGATGTGTTACCAATGCTGTGTATAGCCAAGCAGCTTTCTCAGAACGGTGAAAAGGTATTCTTTTTAAGTAACGGTTATTTCGAGTATTTATTTACAAATAATGATATTGAATTTTTACGATTGAGTTCTTCGCAGGAGTACGAGAGTCTTATTAATTCGGTTGATGTAAATCGAAGCTACGAGTTAGGTTCGGCTCTTGTCAACTACTTACTGTTAGACCCTTTAGAGCCAATTTTAGAGTATCTGGGAAAAATTTCGAGTGATGGCAACATAGTTCTTGTCGCAAACGGAACTAATATAGGAGCTAGGCTATATCACGATAAAACCAATTGTGATTTTGTAAGTGCTTATTTCGCACCCTGTGTACTTCCTTCGAGTCATTTTTTTCCCAGATTATTTAAGTATCATTTGGCAAGATTCTTACCTTTGACCATTAAAAAAGGGAGCTTAAAGCTGTTTAGTTTTTTTTTAAATTCCTTGTTATTGAGCAAGGTGAATCGTTTAAGATCTCTGTCTGGATTACCAAAATCAGAAAATATATTAGACTTGTTTCATTCTTCTCAGTCGATCATAGGCTTGTATCCTCAAAGGTTTTTAGGCGTTACCCCTAGTGATTGGCCCTCGCAATTTCGTGCCATTGCTTTTCCAATGTTCGATGATAATTTAGATATTAGTAAATCTCTCGAAAGTTTTTTGAATAGGGGCTCAGAGCCAATATTAGTGTGTAGAGGAACACCGAATACGAGAGTAGAAGAGTTTATGAAAAATGCATCCCGAGCTATTCGAAACCTAAATGAAAGAGCTATTTTGGTTTCCGGTAATTTTATTAATAAATTATCTTCCAAAGATGAGAATATCTTTTACTCGAATTTCTTATCATACTCTCGAGTAATACCCAGATGTAAGGCAGTGATTCATCATGGCGGAATAGGAACTAGTGCACAATGTCTTCGAGCAGGGGTCCCACAGCTTATAGCACCCTGGGGAGTTGATCAGTGGGATAATTCAATGCGATTAAGAGATCTAGGAGTAGCATTGGAATTAAATACGCAAAAGGGGCTGAGATTAAATCTTGAACATAAATTGAATCAGCTTCTAAAAAATGATCAAATAAGTCGTAAGTCTATTGAAATAGCACAATTTAAAGATGACTATTTAGGGGCTGAGAGAGCTGCTCAGTATCTTATTCAGTTCCGGCATCAAAGGACTAGTAAATAATCTTAGATTATTATGTTAGATTAACTTTGATCCTCTAGATTTGTTAACTGTTTGTTCTCTTCTCCAGCATAGGAGTACAACTTTCTTTTACCGTCTACAAATGTTTCTAGATGAACAGGTCGCTGCCATATGTATGCGATATTAGCCAGGGTATCCCAAGCATAATCTTGCCTAAGGTCACCCTCGTGGTGATGTTTTAAGTAGAGTTCTCCACGATTTTGGTAATTACCGTCGTAAATCATAATGTGCGGAATACCAAAGTTTGCTAAATTTTCAAGAAGTTGATTTTTTATAGATTCAAAACTACGATCACTAATAACCCATTGGCCAGATTGCTGATCGTAGTTGTACTTAAACATTTTGTGTTTGTCACAGAAATCTTCGGTCAGATATTTATCAACTAAAGAGTAGTCATTCTCCGTAAGGCGACATTCGAAGATTTTTTCACGTCCGAGACCCAGTTTTTTATCCCATGCTAACTTTTCACTTCTTGAGGTGCATTCATCCCATTCTCTACCGAATTGACCCTTATTCCAACGCTCTTCTATGTCATGTAGTAGGGTAAAACCCAGTAGATATGGGTTAAGTTGATGTGGGTGACGGGCGAGCGTGCCGGAGTGATCCATAGCAAAATCGATAAAATCTTCTGGCTCCAAAAAGCTTTCAGTCATCAGTTTAAAGTGCCAATAACTTGCCCAGCCTTCATTAATAATTTTGGTATAGCCTTGCGGTATGAAATAGTAACGCTCTTTACGTATTATATAGAGAATATCTTCTTGCCATTTTTTTAAAGGGGCATGCAACAATAAAAAATATAGTAGATCTTTCTGCGGACGTGACGGAAAGCGTTGTGCTTTTTTAACAGTTTCCTCTAACTGTTTGTGTTTGAATTCTATGTACTCTTTACTGTTTAAGAAAATTTCCATATAGTCTGGATTTTCTGGATTACTTTTGCGTTTTAATATCCTTATTAAAGCTTCTTCTGTTTCCATTTCCTCAGAGGGAGTAGCACTTTGGGAGGGCATTGAGAGAGGAGAAATATGATCCTGAATGGATATACAAGCATCGAGAAAACGTTCGACTTCATCTAAACCAAATTGTCTGATGTAGCGATCTACGCGGCTTGCATGGTTAGCCATCTCATCCATCATATTTTTATTGGTACTTTTAAAATAAATATTATTCTTGAAGAAGTCGCAATGACCATATACATGTGCCATCACAAGCTTCTGCTGCATCAAATTGTTGTTTTCTAGTAAGTAGGCATAGCAAGGATCGTTATTGATCACCAATTCATATATTTTCCCCATTCCCCACTCGTACGATCGTTTAAGTTTTTCATGTTCCATTCCAAACGACCAATGTTGATATCTTCTCGGAAAACCCCCATGAGCAGCTATTTCAGTAAGATATGAGTATGGCAACATGTAAAAGATTGTGTCAAAAAAATCGAGTCCCTCCGCACGCGCACGTTTCAAAATGTGTTGGTTCCAATCCTCGAGTTCCTTAGGTAAATCTAGAGCGTTGATCATTATTTACCCTTTTGTAGGAATTCTTTGATGGAATCTAAAATTTCGTCTTTACTTTTTACCAGAGAGATTACAAGTTTATTACTTGTCCTGTCATCCATACCCTCCATTGCACGCTCAAGGACATCCTTAAACTTACCACTGCCCCATTTGCTTGTAACTTGCGCATAGGAGAATTGATTGCTATTTGGTAATAAATACTCTTTCAGAAGCTTTATACACAAAGCATCGTCTTCACTCGACCAGTTATCGCCATCACTGAAGTGAAAGGGGTATATATTCCACTCACTCGGAGGATATTTCTGACGAATCACCTGTTCGCAAAGGGCATATGCCGACGAGATATTTGTTCCGCCCCCTTCGCTAATTCTGTAAAATATTTCGTGATCTACTATCTTTGCTTGTGTGTCGTGAATAATATAGACGATCTCTAAGTCGTCATATTGCCTCTTCAGGAATTGCTCGATCCAGAACATTTCAGTGCGAACGATATCCTTCTGTTCATCTCCCATAGAGCCAGAGACGTCCATCATTGCTATTATCACGGCGTTAGTTCGTCTCTCTAAGATTTCATCCCAAACTTTGTGACGCTTGTCATCACGATCAATCATTATTGGTGGACTGTCATCTTTTTGTGGATCATAGTGACCTTCAATGATATTCCGTACGATGGAATTCTTAATTGTTCTCCGAATGTCTAGCGTCGCTTCTGGTCCAACTTTCCGGAGATTAGTCCATCTAATTTTTTTACTTTTGATAGAGCTTTTTTTACCCTTTTCTTCTATGTTAGGCAATTCCAACACTTCGCTGATAAGCTCTACCATTTCATCAAGATCAACATCGATTTCTACCTGGTGTTCTCCTGGTTCATTGCCGGCTTTTTGACCTTTGGAACCTTTTTTACCTTGCTTAGGTGGTCCTTGACCAGGTAGCGCGTCCCCGACATCACCCTCTCCTTGACCAACTCCGCCGCCCTTTCTTCCATCTACTACGAATCTTGGTAAACGTAATCCGTAAATTGGAACGCGAACAAATTTCTTGCCCTGCCGACCAATAAAGCTCTCATCAGTAACATACTGCTTAAGATTCTTTTTGATCTTGTCTTTGATCTTTTCGTTGAGCCTCTTTTTCTCTCGCTCACCGTTCCGGATCATGTCTGTGACTTGAATACTTGTCATCCTGTAAAACTCCAGAAAAGGCCGAATTAGTTCATTTACGATTGTCGAAATCAGTCAAAATTGATATCACCTCGGGCCAATAGTCCTCCAATATAGTTCATCAGGTCTTTGGCTCCGTGTTCACTCCACCCGTATTCCTCAATCAGGCGGTTCTTAACTGCTTCTAGCTTTTTGAGATTTTCACTATCTGTTTGAGCAGAGGAGAAAGTTGTCAATTTTATATTATTACGATTATCTTCGAATATCTTTTTTTCAATAGCTCGCCGTAAGCGGTTATCTGTCTTGTAACTGAACTTTTCACCACGACGCATCAATGACCCAATCGATGCCATTAAACTTGCCCTAAATTGTTCTTTTCTAGCTTCCGTTATACCGCCAATTTTTTCTTCAATCGATCGAAGCAAAGTTTCGTCTGGATCCATATCTTCTCCAGTAATAGGGTCCTTGACTTTTTCCTGATTTATGTAGGCTTCCACATGATCGAGGTAATTTGCACATAGTGCTTCCATAGCTGGTTCATAGCTAGCTAAAAATGCTTTCAGAACTTCATTTTTAGCAATATCAGTAAATTCCTTACGAACAATATCAATGATGTCGAGATAGCGTTCTTTGTCTTCTACCGAGACCTTAGGAAATCGGCTCAATTGCAAAGAAGTGTGTATATTAGAGAGTATAGCGAAGGGGTTCAAGCTAGGTATTTCTTGATCGATTAGAGTCTCACTGATGATGTTTACCATTGAACGCGGAGAGATACCATGTAAGCCTTCGCGTTGCGTGTCCTTTCGAACCTCCTTGATATCTTGCTCCTTAAAACCTTCTACATTCTGACCATCATAAAGCTTCATTTTCTGTGCTAGAGTCATTTTCTTGGGTTCCTCTAGGCGAGTAAGAACCCCGAACATAGCGGCTACCTGAATCGCATATGGTTCTATATGCTTGGTTATGCGTTTAGCTTCCATACTTAACAGCTTGTCATAGATCTTCTCTTCCTCCGACACACTAAGGTTATATTTGACATCGATTTTTATAATACGATCCATTAAAGCTTCTTTAGAGGGATCCGAAACGAAGTCCTTATACTCACTTTCATTTGTATGGGCAATAATGACCTCATCAGCTGAAATGAGCGGAAAGCGAGGAGTCTTAATTTGGCGTTCCTGGCTAAGTGTTAGAAGTATATATAAGAAACGCTCGTCAGCTTTAAGCATTTCGATAAACTCCATTAAACCTCGATTAGCTTTATTGAGCTCACCATCGAATTTCCAAGCATCGGGATCTGATTCGCTGCCTACTTTGCCTATCATTGAATAATTGATACTTCCATTCAATTCTGCCATATCTTGACTTTTCGGATCTGCGGGTTGAAATGTTCCGAGGCAAATTCGATCTTGTTCACTTATTATTATGCGTCTAGCACGAACATGCTTCAAAATTTTGGCGAAATCGCCCTGATACTTATCCTCCAGATCCTTGAATATTTTTCTACTTTGGGGGGGGAGTTCACCCTCAACATAAATTCCATAATCTTCATACAGTTTAGAGCGCATATTGAAAGGAATAACCAAGAGAGGATCAGAATTCATCTCACAGCGTCTGATTTTGCCGTCATCTAATAACCACTCCAAGGCATAGATAGCGCCCTCACTAGTTTTGCTATAGGCTTCCAAGCCCCTTTTGAGGGCTGTGACTATTGTCGATTTCGCGCCCGATACAGGCCCGTGTAGAAGGAGAATTCTTTTGCGAGTGTCGAGTCTGTCTGCTGCGGACTTAAAGTAATTCATCATGGCATGAATCGAGTCTTCAATTCCAAAGAGGGAGCTCTTAAAAAAACTATAAACTGGTATTTTCTCACCATTTATCTCTCGCTCATCCGTTCCGTGAGACATGATCATATTGAAAACTCTTTCATGTGAAAGAGCTGCGATTTTGGGGTTTTCGATCACTTTATTCAGATAATCATCAAAACTGAGACATTCGTTTAGGGTCTCAAATTTGTCTCGATTAAATTCTTGGGCGATTGTGGTCAAAAACTGTGAAGCAGCAGATTTGGATTCGCCAGACTTTTCCTTTGCCATCTCTTCTCCTTAAATTCGGACAGAAATTAGGTAAAAACAGAGCTTTTGTCAGCACACTAGGGTCATACCACAAATTGGACTCAATTTAGTATAAAGGGCCGGCGTGTATGTTTCAAATTTACAGCAGGCTTAAATGTTTTCTAAGGTCTGGATTGCTTGAATCCATTTTCCATATGAATACGTCTAAAATATAGTGAATAAGTTGTGGCATTATCAGTAATGCACAACATGCGCTCATTACCAAGCTATTGGTTTCACCGATAAAAAGAGTGGGAAATATAGATGAGTATTGATGCCAAAAAATAGCATCCCATAAGCCTTCCTCAATCATAGCAGGGAGAAAAATCAAAATAAAGAACCAAGCTAAATTTTTGGTTCGAAAAATGGCCCCAAGAAAACCGGATCGATATTTACTATTACCGTAGAGCCAAGTGACTCCCAAAAATGGAATACCATGAAAAAGATTGATAAATGCAGCCGAAATGAGTGGATTGCTGATAGAAATGCCAATAGCCCAAGTCGCCCAAGTGAGAATCATAACCATTTGTTTACCAAAATTGAAATGCCCCCTCCAAATTAGATACAACTGTCTGAGTGAATAAACTAGAGCGAATCCAAAATAGATCAAAGCAATATAAAACTTAAAACTTTCGGGTAAGGTTACGATGAATTTTTCTCCATGTCCGAACCAATCAAACTGTCTCTCTGGACTTGCATGCCAAGCTAGAATAGGACCTATTGCTGCTACGTACACTGATAAACGGTCGAGATGGAAATCAATAGAGCCAGTTTCTTTTTGTAAAAATTTGTAAATTACTATAAAACCATATGGCTGTCTTACGAAATGCCAAATAGCAATGTAGGCAATTACAGTCCAAAAAAGTATTGCGTCATAGAAATGAAGTAGCATGGCACTTAATAGCGTAGGGGCTAGAATTCCAAGATAAAGCTGAGGTCGACGTCGCAATTCTTGGGGATCAAGATAGGTTCTGTAGGCGGTTGCCCAAACATGAGCAACATCGAATGCAACAATCAATAGAAGAAATGACCATAAAGGGGTTTTATCTCCTTCTCCTAAATGCCACCAATAATGACTGAAAACAACTGCAATCAAAAAAGGTCCTGCAAATATTGTTATATCCCAAGGCGCTGAAACTAGCCATTTACGGCGCACCATAGCCACCTCCGCCTGGTGTTTTGATAATCAGTTGATCTCCTTTTAGGATTTTCAATTCTTCACGACTTCCTAACAGCCTGACTAACCCGTTTCTCAACAGGATATTTTGCCCACTCTTACCAGGTTGGCCTCCATGCATCCCATATGGTTCACTCAAGCGACGTTCGGTAAGTAAACTAAGGGAAAAATTTTCCATAAACTCAAGATGTCTGAAGACACCATCACCCCCTCTAAATTGTCCATCCCCTCCTGAATTTTTTCGCAGACTAAACCTTCTTAAAATTAACGGCAGCTCTCGTTCTATGATTTCTACGTCTGTGATTTTTGTATTTGTCATGTGGGAATGCTTTCCATGAGCACCATGCCAGTCTGACATCGCTCCATGACCTCCTGCTATGGTCTCATAAAAGGTACAAAATTCGTTACCGAATATTACGTTATTCATGCATCCTTGAGAGGCACCGCACCATTCAAAGGCCTTAAATATTAAATCTACAAGTCTTTGCGACGTAGTGACATTGCCAGCACAAACTGCAGCTTCCTGGGAAGGCGATAAAATACTTCCCTTACGAAATCTTAATTTTACTGATCTCATTAGACCGTCATTTAAGGGGATATTACGATTGATCATACAGCGTAAACAGTAAATTAATGCAGAATAAGATATGGCTTTAGGGGCATTGAATGGTCCTTTAACTTCATTCGAGCATGCTCCGAAGTCGAAAACTATAAACTCAGATTCACGAAAGATTTGAAGTTCAAGTCGACTGCCATCATCTAAAAATTCTCTACTTTGTAAGAATTTATCCAGTAACTTGTCTAGTAAATTTTGAGATATTTTATGACTCGTTTGAAGTAAAGTCTCCTTGTTCTGAAGCCAATTATAATATCCGTATTCATGTAAATACTCTTTGAGTAGTGTTTGTCCTTTTAAATTAGCATTCCATTGTGCTTTCACATCCGCAATATTTTGGTTTGAATTACGCGCACCAGACTTCTCTAGCTGTTCCTGAAATTCTTTTGTCAAAAATCTACCCTTTTTTACTATCCATAAAAACTCTAGACAGAGGCCCTCGTCAGACAGATACTGAGCTTGAGCTGACATTGAGCCAGGAGACATTCCACCCACATCCGAATGATGACCTCTACTTGCTAACCAGCCTAATAACTTATTTTCAAAAACGATCGGACTAATTAATGTTAAATCCGGTAGATGAGTTCCACCAGTATTAGGACTATTACAAAGAATCCCTTGTTGGGAATTAGACAAACAAGCTTCAAGAAAATCCGTGTAATCTGACTTTTGGAGTAATGATTTAACTGTACTAGACATGCTACCCAAGTGAACTGGTATGTGTGGTGCATTACAAATGAGTTCACCGGTGGGAGAGAATATTGCGCAGCTGAAGTCCAGCCTCTCTCGGATATTTATCGATAATGCAGTCTTTTGTAAGACTTGTCCCATTTGGCGAGCAATACTTTGAATCCTACCAGCAAAAAGTGAAACTTGCAGTGCTTCGTTTAAAGTTGATTTTGATATGTCAGATTTTTCTAGTTTTAAGGTCAAGATTTCCGATGAGTCCCAATAACATTCAAATCCATGCTCCACAAAAATAGAAGTGAATTGATTATAAATAATCGCTGGCCCCGCTATTTGGGGATAATCCTGCCAGGGATAACAAGGAATTGATTGATATTTACCACCGACATAAATATTAACCATCGAGACTTTTTGCTCATGTTTAGAAGGCATTTGATTTGGTGATGCAAGTTCCGGCGATTTCTCCTTTTCAGCATGGTGAGTGACAGCATGCTCTACCAAAATTTTTACATTCTTGTGCGTGAAACCAAATTGTTTGTAAAAGGCTTGTTCGAATCGGTATTTTAAACTTTTTATTGGATGCCAGTCTATCTTTAAAAATGTATTGGTATTTGAATAGCGGCAGATAGCGCTTAGGCTTTGACAAGCTGGTAGGCTTTTAGGAAGTGTTACGGAATCTATACATTTTCCTATGTAATAATATTTGTAATCCTCGGGACATGCTGCCAAGAGACCAGCTGCACTGAGTAAACCCGCTTGATGATGGATCAAGACTTTTTTAAGACCTAAATCTTTGGCGATCTGACAAGCATGTTGGCCTGCAGCAGCTCCAAAACATACTAAGCTATGCTTGTTTAATTCATAACCTTTGGCTAAGGAGACTTCTAAGATCGGTTGACTCATCTGTTGATTGGCAACCATGACAAAGGCTTCTGCTAATTCCTCGATAGATCGAAAAACTACTTCAGGGTTCATTCGTAATAAATTCTCAAAGCCTTTGCGGGCTAACAATACATTTAATGGTTCATCTCGGTTTACTCCGAAACAAGCTTTGATCAAAGTAGGTTGTAATCGACCCAAAACAATATTGGCATCACTAAGACTTAGCCTACCATCGAAGCCATAGCAAAGGGGGCCGGGATAGGAGCCGGAGCTCTCCGGGCCGACTTTTAATAATCCATCTTCAATGCTAAGGATAGAGCCCCCACCATTTGCCACAGTTTCGATATTCACTTGAGGAATATGCATTGGTAGTCCGTCAATAGTATGATCAAGCGATATATCTACCTCGCCATCAAAACGAGTCACGTCACTACTAGTACCTCCCATGTCGAATCCAATGAGTGGTAAATTATCAGTGAAGAACTTAGAGAGCGCAGTTACTCCTCCACAGGGTCCAGAAAGTAGACTATTACATCCTCTAAAATTACCGATGCTACAAAGGCCTGCATCTGATTTCATGAACCAGTGTTTGCGTACTTTTAGATCATTTAAATTTTTAATAAAATCATTTTGAATATTAGAGATCAAAGGGCTCAGACCTGCGTCGATCACGGTCAAATATGAACGTTTGAGAAAATTGGGTTGGTATGACACCTCATGCGAACAGAAGACATTTAAGAAGCCCGCTTTACGACACCATTCTGCAACAAGTTGTTCATGTTCAGTGAATTTCCAACTATGAATTAAACAAATTGCAATGCTCTCAATATCATTATTTTTGAAGTAATCGAGTAGAGGTCTGATTTGTGCTTTTTGAGGTTTAGTTTCAACATAAATATTGTTTTGCTTTAGAACAACTCTTTCCTCAACACCCAAGATTTTTGAGTAAGCGGGTCTTGGATTTTGACCTCTAAGATCGAAGATATCTTTACGACTCTGGTCTCCGATCCAGAATAAATCTTCAAAACCAGATGTTATCAGGACACCTACTGATTTACCTTTATTTTGTAAAACAGCATTAGTGGTGATTGTCGTACCAAGTCTAACAGACTCTACATCGATTGAATGATTGGGATAGTTGGATTGGATTTTTTGAATTAATTGACGGACTCCAATATGGGGTGCTGAGTAATTCTGGCAGTTACTGTTGGTTAAGACTTTACAACTAAAAGTAGCGGTTTCAACCGAATTAGAGCAAGCAGCAATACAATCTGTAAAGGTGCCGCCCTGATCAATTCCTATTCTTATTTTGAGTGGCATTCCTCATGTTACCAAAAGCTATCTGATGGATTAAAGTCGAACTTAAAGGTCACGACAATTAGAGTGCTCGCACGTACTTTTCGATTACTTTACGTTTTTGATCTACATCAAGAGAATCAAAGTTTGATCGAAGGGGATTGCGAGCTTTCTTTTGAGTTTCGTAAATAATATCGCGCACCTGAGAAGTACTGAACCCTCTTTTTGAAGTTTCATGGGCAATTAAAAGTAATTGGATCTCAAAACTAGTTATTTTGGGCAAGGATGATACTTCATTATCAGCACCTAAATTACCAAGAAAGGTTTTACAATAATGTTCTAATGTTTTCTTTTTTATTTGAGTCAAATTAGATACCTCTAGAAGACTGAACTGTTTGCGTTGAGACATGTTGGTCATCTTTGCTCCTGGATGTAATAATCGTTCTCGTTGTATCCTTTCGGACAATAGTGGTCCATCTATAAGGAGTTTGCATGGAAGAAGCTGTACAGTATCTCAGATCAGCCCGAAGGGTTGTTCTTCTAACAGGAGCGGGTATCTCGAAAGAGTCTGGGTTGGATACTTTCCGTGACTCTGAAGGCGACGGAATTTGGAGTCGCTATAATCCTATGGAATTGGCTACTCCGCAAGCATTTAATAAGGACCCAGAGTTAGTATGGAAGTGGTACAACTGGAGACGTGAGAAAGCCTTTAAAGCCATGCCCAATGCGGGGCATGAAGTTTTAGCTGAATGGGAAAATCAGTATCCTGAATTTCTATTAGTTACACAAAATGTAGATGGCTTACATCAGCGAGCAGGTAGTCGCAAAATTGTGTGTCTTCATGGCAATTTACTAGAGGTTCGTTGTCTTGAAACAGATCGAGTTTTAAATCGTCTAGACTCCTTTAAAACGGTTCCTCCATTCTGCCACTGCGGCTCCATGCTTAGACCTCACATTGTATGGTTCGGTGAAGCTCTTTACCCTGGGACCATGGAAACGGCAATTAATGCTGTGAAAAATGCAGACATCCTAGTAGTTGTTGGAACATCATTAGCTGTATATCCAGCGGCAAGCATGGTTCCTTATGCTATAAATGAGGAGATCCCTGTAATAGAAATAAATCCAGAAAAATCAGATTTTTCTAATCATACTATTTTTTTAAAGGGGGAGTCGGGCACGATTTTGCCCAATCTCCAAAAGGCTCTTTCGGATTAATTTCAACGATCTGGTAACAATTGTCTTCATAAGTCGTAACTGATTAATGGAGCCTTACAATGCAATTATTGCGCCTGTATATTTTTTTATCATTATTCACTCTATTTGTAGTGATTGACTTTGCTTATGACGATGATGATGATCTCACCGATGGATTTTCTGATATATTTGCGCCAAGTTCTTATGTTGATAGTAAGCCAGTAGTTTTGAGAGATAAGCAGCTCAAAGGGTCGTTAGAGTTACGTCAGAAATGGTTAGAAATTGATCCAGATCGGATATATTCAGATAGTGGCTCGTTGGTCTTTTTGCAACTTAGTGAACATTATTTTCGAGAATTTAGTCGGAAAGTGAAACGTAAGCGTTGGCGAGATTTTTTGAGGTTTAATCATAACTCGCGTAAGGTGGTCATCGGTTACAGTGAGGGCGGAGATAGCGAGTACAGAATGCATTACATGGACGAACTCGTTAAAAATCCAGAGGAAGATGTATCTTTTGCGCAATCAAGGGTTTTTGGCTACGCCTATGATCTCACTGACTTTAAAATGCGTTTTTCAGTTATTTCTCGACTAATCAGCTCGGGGAAGAAAATTATTAATATCGATGGTGATGATTGGGATATTCTGTTAAAAGATGTTAAACCCCGCGCTTTAATTCTAATTGCATTGGTAAACCGTAAACCCAGTTTCATCATGGCATCAACAAAAAGTGTCGATGCAGATTTGCTGCCATGGTCAAGAGAAGCATTGAAACATGCTTTTATGCAATATTTCGTAGTGGAATCTGCTCGAGATGGTCGCATTACAAGTCAGTTGTGCAGGGCTTATCAAAATGACCTTATTGATGGTTTTTTGCACTTAGAATCTATTCTCGGCTCTTTGCGTCGATACATCAGACAAATTAAAAATCCGGTGAGGAGTTCACGGGGGCATTTAATTCAAGTAGAAAAGCGCAGTGCAACCACTTATCGCTACAAATTTACAGAGCATTTCTCAGAATCTATAAAGCAATTCGCCAAGTTAGTAAGCTCTAACACCCTGAATCGTTATGCGGCGATTGTTTTTTTGGAGGACGTAGCTCAGCAATATGATGCTTTGAGACGCGAAATTTTAAATATTCATAAGATGACGCAGCAAGGCTGGACTAGTATCAATGATGTTTCGGATTTAGAAGAATTGACAACCAAGCCTCTCATACAATTAGTGAACGAATTAGATTTACTGGATCGAAAAGTTAGGACTGCTACAGAAGCACATAAAAAACGTTTCCAAGCATCCATATCGGTGCGAGGTGAAGTACGTTTTCAGCAAAGTCTTGACATGGGATTCCGTTAAAGATTGATCATTAAAATACTTTTGTTTCTGCAGTTTCACTTTATGGTGTGTGGTGCCCAAGTGCAACATACCAGGGAGTTGTTTCGGCCAGATTTTTATCAAGAATTCCTGAATTTAGTTAAATATTATGGATTAGATACTGAGAAGTTTTCTTCACTTGAACAGCGAAGATCGAACTTGAAGTCTCAGAATACAAAAAAATGGCTAAAACGTCGTTGGAGTAGTTACTATTTTCCAATGTATAACTGGGATTCTAAGAAAGCACTCATACATCCACGTGAAACACTCCATTGGTCGCAGTTTAAAGCAATATGTTCTTTATATCTTGATATGGATATAAGATTTAACCTAAACCGCCAGATAGCAAAATCAAAAAAAGATTCAGTTGGAAGAAAGCGAGCCCGAGAATTTCAATTCATATTAAGAAAGTTTGCTGAGAAACTACTGAAGCAACAACTTCAAAACAAACTGACTAGTGGAGGGCAAGATTACAATATTTCTAATGAGAATATAAATCGATTTATTCTCATGTATGCTCGTGATTATATGATCAATCTAGCATCCCTCACCATAAGTCACTCAATGCGCTTAGCTGCCCAAGCTTACCGTCAAAATTTCGCTTTACGTGTACCTACCTTTAAACAGTATCGTAAGGCGTATAACCGAGAGGTTTTTACACGTCTTAGGCCATTTGATCTGAGTGGTCAATTGGAGAGATGGCTTAGTCCAACTGCTTTAACAGAGACAACTTTTGTATTTATTGAAGGTAAGAGAATTTCCAGTCGAGAAACTATTTTTGTTGGATCGGAATTGAGGTCACAAGTACTCGATATTTTGTTACCTAAAGGTGCGGCTCGTACATCAGTGGAGTTAATTTCCAAATTAGAAAAAATGTCGATTCCCTACCAGGCTTTAATAGAACATCGTAGAAAGCTTTCAAATTACTGGAGTAAAAACTACGATTTAGTTGAAAGTAAGAGAATAGAAGAACGTCTCATCAAACTATTGACTAAACCAGATGAAGAAGAGTGATATTGTGAAAAATCGAAATCATGTCCCTTATGTGATGGTAGGCATACTACATTATGCTGGTCCTGTATCTATACTGAAGAAGTAGATCCAGCAATATATATATATGAGTGCTAGTCCACGAACTTAGAATCTAGCGCAGACAGTTAATAATTATTTTCAGAGGTTTAATGTTCTAAATACTCGACGATGAATACTCTGTATAACTTTTATTTAGTTTTACGAGAAAGTGATTAAAATCATTGGATTACCTATCCTTAAAAGGTAACTACCGACTGAAAAATTTTAGTAAATATAAAGTTCAACACCACCATCATATTTCTAACACCTGCAAATATGGGACTATGTTCGGCTAGCACAAAATAAACCATAGCTGAACTTTTAAGAGACTCTGTTAGATTGTGCTTTAAAATTTTTAGGATTAATTTGATTCTACATTGATGATTTCGATAACAATCGATTTTGATACCGGAGTCATGCTACCTTTTGCAGTATATTGAAGCGGTACCAAAGGGTTTGCTTCCGGAAAATAACTGGCACAACAACCTTGAGGAATCTCAAACGGTATGACTCGGAAATTATTAACTTGCCTACATTCGCCTTTGTAATGACTTCGTATATTTATTACTTGTTCAGAGACAAGTTGTGCATCTTTCATATCATGTAAATTCATGAGAAGCACTCTTCTATCTCCACTTATTCCTCTGTATCTATCCTCTAAACCGTAAATGGTCGTATTGAATTGATCATGACTTCGAATGGTCATCATTAAGTAGCGATCTTTAGGTAACTTCCATTTTGGGATTTCGTGTAAATAAAAATTTACTTTTCCGTTTTCTGTTGGGAATTTTCGCTCATCACGAATAGGATTTGGTAGATAAAAACCGTATTTGTCTCTGACCCTCTGATTATAATCCTCAAAACCTGGGATACATCGAGATATAAGATCACGAATTCGATTGTAATCTTGAGCTAAGTAAAGCCAATCTACTGGATTCTTCTGATGAATTGTAGAAGCAAGTTCGCAGATTATTGACACTTCGCTTTTAAGGTGAACACTTGCAGGCTTCAGGTCTCCCTGAGTGGAGTGTACAATTCCCATAGAATTCTCTACGCTTTGAAATTGCTGTCCTTGTTCTTGGAAATCGCTCTCGCTCCTGCCGAGACAGGGAAGAATTAGGGCTCGTTTTCCCGTGACTAGATGAGAACGATTGAGTTTTGTGGAAACTTGAACACTTAATTCGAGACTTCGCAGTGCTCTTGCTGTTTGATTGGTATCAGGTGCTGCAGATAAAAAATTCCCTCCCATAGCGAACATGAATTTCACTTTTTGCTCAAGCATTTTCTGAATAGCTTCTACTGTATTAAAGCCATGTTCACGGGGCGGATCAAAATCAAAGACCCTCTCAAGATTATCAAGAAATTGAGAGCTAGGACGCTCCCATATTCCCATGGTTCGATCACCCTGTACATTGCTATGGCCTCTGACAGGACATACTCCAGCACCAGGGCGTCCTAAGTTTCCGCGCATTGCTAGGAAGTGAACGACTTCTTGTATGTTGGCGATAGCATTTTCATGTTGTGTTAGACCCATAGCCCAGCAACATATAATTTTTTTAGATTTAAGAATTAGTTCCACACTTCGATGTATCTGATCCATTAAAAGGCCGCTAGCTTTTAGTATTTCGTCCCAGCTTATTTCTCTAAGCTGCTCGAAGTAATCTTCATAACCGAAACAATAAGTTTTTAGAAAATCCCAGTCTATTGTTGAATATTCCTTTTCCATTTCCAAAAGTAGTTTATTTATTCCTTGAAAGGTAGCTACATCGCCATTAATTTTAATAGGTAAATGTAGTTGTGATAGCGAAGTTCCAGAACTTAAGAATGATAATGGTTCCTGTGGATGTTGAAATCTTCGATTAGCGGTTTCGAGTAATGGGTTAATGGTTATGATAGTCGCGCCGTTGCGTACTGCAGATTGAAGACTACTGAGCATTCTCGGGTGATTGGTACCAGGATTCTGACCTATAATTAATATCATATCAGCTATCTCGAAGTCTTTTAGAGTTACTGTACCCTTCCCTACACCGATACTTTGTTTGAGTGCCTGACCACTAGATTCATGACACATATTACTGCAGTCAGGCAAATTATTTGTACCCAGTTTACGTACCATTAATTGATACAAAAAAGCGGTTTCGTTGCTAGTTCTTCCAGAAGTGTAAAATACAGATTGATGGGGAGAATCATGTTTCTTCAGCTGATTATTTATCATTTGGAAACTTTTTTCCCATGATATTGGTTCATAATATCTTGTGTTATCGCGTAATATCATTGGATGAGTCAATCGTCCTTGTTTGCCTAGCCAGTAATCATCTTTTTTCAGTAGCTCATCTACG
Source organism: uncultured bacterium (assembly GCA_964603885.1). Lineage (GTDB taxonomy): Bacteria > Muiribacteriota > UBA6191 > UBA6191 > UBA6191 > JAYZAC01. The sequence continues at coordinate 41,461 of CAZRWM010000001.1, read as the reverse complement.
CTATATTTGGAGAAAAAATCAGGAGTTACTCGATGCTGAGTTGCTTCTTCAGCTATTGCTTTTGCCCCATTTTCGCAAAATTCCGCAAAGCTTCTTTTCTCGTCGGGGTCCGGCCATGCACAACCTGGACAATCAAAACCATTATTCTGATTAGCTTTAAGCATCAACTGCGTACCTCTTATGAGACCAGTTTCAGAATGTAAATGCTCAAGACTTGACTTAATGGCCGACAAGCCTCCGGCACTATCAGGAATAGGATGAAGTTTAAGCTCGCCGAGTTTGTCCGGTATGACGGCAGGGGGTTTACTTTGAGTCTTTGCAGAAGTTTCATTTACCGAATGATCAAGTTTTGGCTTGGTTGGCTCGTTCATTGGTTACTCTCTTCCGTAGGTCTGGGAAAAAATGCAGAATCAGACTTTTTTTGAGTCTTCAGCTCGGACGGATGCAAGCAAGAATATTCCTTTTCAATGCTGATCTTCAGATTATCTACAATATATTTCAAATATTCTAATTTTGTACTTTTTAAGTTATCAAAATCAGAATGAGGAATGAAAAATTTAAAGCCCTCATTACTCAACTCGACTTTAAAGACCTCAGCAAGCAAAATGCTAAAATTCCATTTGTAAGTCGATGTCTCCAATGACTGAATTAGTACGTTTCTATCACTCAATTCATAAAAATCATTGCGATCAAGTCTTAAGCGAATACTATTTTTATGTATCCTTAATTTCATCTTCTATTCCCTCAATTCGACTGGCATGGCAGTAGATGTTAAATCGTTCCGATTTCAAGAATCCCAAAAGAGTAATGCCAAATTTACGAGCCATATCAAGAGCAAGAGACGATGGGGCTCCAATCGCCGCGACTATAGCTATTCCTGATCTAGCAGCCTTCTGAAGCAGCTCAAATCCTGCGCGACCGCTCAGTAGTAGTACGGTATGAGATAGACGATCAAATTTTTGTTCTTTTAAGACAGATCCGATAAGTTTATCCATGCTGTTATGCCTACCTATGTCCTCTCTAACTTTAATAAGCCCGTTAACAGGTGAAAATAGTGCGGAAGCATGGAGTCCCCCACTTTGAATGAATTGCGGTTGACTGAGCTGAAGTTCTTTGAACCATTCGAAAAATTTGTGTTTGGGAATCGGTTGTTCGCTCCAATAAGTTTGACGTGAGGGTAGATGTTCTAATTCATCGAAGCGACAAATTCCGCATGCACTGTGAGAAATACTATTGGCTGAGATTCCCGGTAGGGTTGGTAAATATTTTAGTGAAACTTCGCAGTGATTATTGTCAATCCACTCAATTTCCAAAATGTCATCGAGTTGCTCAATAAAACCTCCCGTAAACAAAAACCCAACTACCAGATCATCTAAATTTCCAGGACTGCAAAGTGTTAAGCCTAATGACCCGTGATGCTTAATCGTAATGTGCAAAGGCTGTTCTTCCGCAATAGATTCAGTTCTAAGTGATTTGGCAAAGTTTGATTTTGATAATCGTAGCGCTGATACAGATCGTAAGCATTGGGAATCGGGACTCATATTATTCATAATATCCCATTCAGAGGAATTTCGCTGTGCTATATTTAGTCCACTATGACTATAAAATACGATTCTTTGGTGTTAGAGAAACTTAATTACAACTCATACTTAAAAATTCCCCAATTGCTAGAATTGCAGGATTTAATTTCTGAGCCCCAGCATCATGATGAAATGTTTTTTATCATTATTCATCAGGCTTCTGAGCTATGGTTTAAGAATATTCTGCATGAATCAGATAAGGTGATTGAAGCTTTTCAAAAGCCCTCTGTAAGCAGAGCATTAAAGGGTTTTAAGCGCATTACGGCAATTATGGATTTAATGGTCAAGCAAATTAATCTTTTATCAACGCTTACACCGGTAGAATTCGCCGGTTTTCGGGATAGTCTTAATCCAGCGAGTGGTTTTCAATCAGTTCAATTTCGTGAGATAGAATTTAAATTTGGGGTGCGTGATGCGTTTTTTCTCAAGTTTTTTGAGTCTAAACCTGAAGTAGCTCAAAAACTTGAAGAAATTAGTAGATTACCATCGATTTACGATGAATTTTGGAATAGTTTAAAGCTACTTGGGTATTCAATACCTGTGGAATGCGTAACTCGAGACTATACACAAAATCATGTTATGAATCCCGATTTAATTGAAGTCTTGAGGGGAATCTACACTGATCCAGGTGATGACTATCATTTGTGCCTTCTATTCGAAGCGATGATGGATTTTGACGAGAAATTTTCTCTTTTTAGATCGACGCATATGTTAATGGTAGAACGCACAATAGGTCACAAAAAAGGTACCGGTGGCAGTGCTGGTTATAAGTTTCTTCAATCTCGTTCGCATCTCAAATATTTTCCTGAGATCTGGGAAGTTCGTAATCATATTGGTAGTGGGAATTATGGGGGATAAATGCCAGGAGTAGTACAATCTTTGAGTGGTAAAAGGGCTATTGTTTGTGGTGCTAGTCGGGGCATCGGAGCAGCTTGTGCGAAGTCTCTCGCCGAGTTAGGTTGTTCGGTTGTACTACTAGCTAGAAATTACGATGCTATGGAAAGCTTAATAAAGGAGCTCCCCGGGAGTAATCATGAGGTTTTAGCAGTAGACCTAGGTGATCCAGATTCCTTAACAAAAGCTGTGTCGGGCTTGGTAGATCGTAGACCTGTAAATATTCTAATAAATAATTCAGGGGGGCCAAAGGCAGGTCCACTATTGGAGGCTAGCGAAAGAATATTTGTTGAAGGGCTCCAAAATCATGTCTTAGCTTCTCAATTGCTGGTGAACTTATGTTTAGAAGGTATGAAAACTACTCAGTACGGGCGAATCATTCAGATTATTTCTACTTCTGTGAAAGCTCCTATACCTAATCTTGGGGTGAGCAATACAATTCGGGGGGCGGTGGCTAGTTGGTCTAAATCATTATCTAATGAGCTAGGCCAATACGGTATTACAGTGAATAACGTATTACCTGGCTACACCAATACAGAGCGCTTACAAGAGCTCATTAAATCCGCTAGCTCAAGACAGGGCATAAGTGAAAATAAAATTATAGAGACTTGGAAAGATAAAGTACCGTTGGGTCGTTTTGCGGAAGCAGAAGAAGTAGCAAATGCAGTTACTTTTCTAGCGAGTCCCGGTGCGGCCTATATTACTGGGATAAATTTACCGGTCGACGGAGGAAGGACGCCTAGTCTATGAAATTTGATATCTTCTTTGCAATTTGTCAAACCCCGGTGGATGGACACACTCCAGACGAGCAAACCATGTTCAAGAATTTTCTTGAGCAATTTTTGCTCGCTGATAAGCTGGGATTTGGGATTGGCTGGATTGCAGAGACGCATCTATCCTGTCAGATTCAGAAAAAAAATCCAGGAGCCGTAGTTCCTCATTTTCAGGGAGAGATTGGATTAAATACTGATATTTTACAGATGGCCCATTGGCTTTATGCTCGAACTAGAAACATTGAAGTGGGTTCGGCGATTAGAAATATTTTGTGTAATGGTGGCCCATTGGCTCATGCTGAAGCGATTCGTACTTTTCTAACCATCCATCGCATGGATGCGAAAGATTCTCGAGGACTTAATATCGGTTTTGCATCGGGTCGTTTTCCTTTTAGTAATACGCCTTACGGAATTCGGCCTCGTAATCCTGTCGAAAAAGCTCTTTGGCCTGTCTTGAAAGGCCGGGTTTTTCAGGAGGCTACTGAAATTTTTTGCCGTCTACTGAAAGGTGAGGTTATCGGTTCAGATGACATTCGTCAGCGTGGTTATATAAGACCTACGGATTTCAGGAATAAAGAAGATTGGGAAGCAGTTGAGCAGGCCGTCGGTGAGTCAGTAGATCATGTCATAATTCCTTCATTTTATGATTTTGATCCTGTTGGGGTGATACCATTTGAGGCACCTATTGAAAAACTAAGATTGACAGTTGGCTCCGCGGACCCCGAAGTTCATGCGCTAGCAAATGAGATACTACCGGTGTCTGTTTTTAATTTATCTATAACACCTACAAAGCAGATTGAGGAAACTCACGCCAAGATGAGCAAAATTTATCATTCCTTGGGCGGCCCTTGGAAACGTGAATATATGCCTCGGACAGTACTATGCTTTTTGAATGATGATCAGGGTGTGGGAATCGATGAAAGACGTGACCGAGCAAAGAAGGCTGCAGTCAACGCGAATGAAAATTACTGGAAAGCTATCGAGGGTACTCTTGACCCTGCTAAGGTAGCCAACGCCACCGACAATGCTCTCGTCGGAACGCCTGAGGATGTTGTAGATCAAATAAGGCAGCGATTCAATCCTCAAGATAAATTACTTCTTTGGTTTGATTTCAACAATCATAACAGTAATGAAGTTATGCAATGTATGCGACTATTTATGGAAAAAGTAGCCCCTCACTTTTGAGAATGGAGGCAAGCTGTGAGCACAGATATTAGCAATGCTTGGGTTCCCCTAGTCGAGTATCGGCGAAATGGTGTCGCCGAATGCACCATACATGGCGCAGTAGCATGGGTTACTGGTAAGCGTTTAATCTACAGTTGGGGAGGAAATGTTGTTTGCTATGGTCGTAGCATGATGAAACCAGTTATGATGAGGGTATTTAGTAGGGATTTGGATAATATTCTTAACTGGGACCAAAAGGCGATTTCTGTCTCCAGCCATAATGGGGATACAGAGCATGTACGGACGGTTAAATCTATTCTTAAAGAGTCAGAATTAGGATTAATGCAGACTCCTCATGCACTTCCCATGATTCAATTCGGTAAGCAGCGCCGTCGACCAAGGCGCTGGTATCATACTTGCTCGGGTGAGCATGCTGCTATTTTAAGAGGTTGTCAACTTAAAGGCTGGTCCCGAGTAGGTTATACATGGCCTCATCATCAGTTTACTCAAGAATATATTAAAGAGGTACAAAAATTATTAGGTACTGAATGGAAACCTAGTGTGATTGCGAAGGATGGTTGCGGTTTACCAACTTTAAGTATGAGTGTAAATGAGTTAGCAACTATGTATGCTTCATTGGTTACCCGAAAAGATGAGGACTGGATATGGGAGTCTATGGTGCGTAACCCTGACTTAGTTGGTGGATTCAATCGTCTAGATAGCACCATAATGAAGAGTTGTGATGGGAGAATTATCGCCAAAGAGGGCGCTGATGGGCTCCTTGGACTGGCCATTAAGCATGAAGATTATCCAGAGGGTTTAGGGGTCGTTGTTAAAATTGCACATGGCTGGGACAACACAGCGACTTGGTTTGTCGCAAGATGGATACTGGGTGTATTAGATTTTGAACTTCGCAATCCTTATGCATTAGATCGTCAGAAGGGATTCATTGTCAATGATGTAATACCACCAAAATTACGTCATAAAATATCGTCTATTCAAGCCTGGGATAGCTGGGATGTGGATCGTGATCGTTGGGAATTTGACCCTGAGAAATATCTGGAGTAGTGTTGGTGATTTTTAAAAATTATATAAATGGTCAGTTCATCGATGCAGCTAGTGGTGATCAAATGAATGTATATCAGCCTTCCACGGGAAAGGTTTATGCTAGGGTGGTTTCATCTTCGGTTGTCGATGTAAATACAGCTGTTCAGGCGGCTAATAAGGCTTTTTATTCATGGTCGAAATTGCCACTAGCCTCTCGAATCAATTTCTTAAATAGAATTGCTGAGGCCATCGAAAATAAAGCCCAATATCTTGCTGAATTAGAATCTACTGATCAGGGTAAACCACTAAATCTTGCATTAAAAATAGATATCCCAAGGGCTGCCAGCAATTTTAGATTTTTTGCGGGAGCAATTTCTCATCATCTGGAGCAGGCAAGTACAATGGATGGTCAAGCGATTAATTATTCATTGAGAGAACCCATAGGGGTTGCCGGTTTGATTAGTCCTTGGAATTTACCACTTTATCTTCTGACCTGGAAAATAGCTCCGGCTATTGCCTGTGGTAATACCTGTGTGGCTAAATGCAGTGAATTAACTCCTGCTACGGCTAATGCCCTATGTGAGATATTTTCTGAGATTGATTTACCACCAGGGGTAGTAAACTTAGTTCATGGACTGGGCCATCAGGTAGGACGTGCAATTTCAGCTCACCCTGATATACCACTGATTTCTTTTACCGGGGGCACCCAGACAGCTGTAGATATTCAACGGCAAGCTGCGCCTTACTTTAAAAAACTTTCTTTGGAGTTGGGCGGTAAGAATCCAAATGTGATTTTCGCTGACGCCGATTTTGATTTGGCAGTTGAAGAAAGTGTGCGGTCAGCATTTACTAATCAAGGCGAAATATGTCTTTGTGGATCTCGAATACTAATTCAAGAAAGTATCTATGATCAATTCAAACAAGCATTTGTTGCTAAAGTAAAATCACTCATAACTGGAGATCCTTTTTGTGAAAATAGTGATCTGGGTGCGCTGATAAGCGCCTCGCACAGAGATAAAGTTTTGTCATATATTGATAGTGCGAGACAGTTGGGTGGTACGGTTCTTTGTGGCGGAGAGATCCCTTTGTTAGAGGATGGACTGAGCAAGGGTTATTTTATTCTGCCAACAGTGATAGAAGGACTATCCCAAGACTGTGATGTAATTCAGCAAGAAATTTTTGGTCCTGTTGTAACATTACAGTCTTTCAGCAGTGAGCAAGAGGCGCTCAAACTGGCCAATGATACTCCGTATGGTTTATCAGCAACTATTTGGACGAAAGATTCTACGAGAACCCATCGTTTTGCAGCAGGTTTAAAGGCAGGTATAATCTGGGTCAATACCTGGCTTAAGAGAGATCTTAAAACTCCATTTGGAGGTTATAAAGCTAGCGGAGTAGGTCGCGAGGGCGGGCATTATTCGATAGATTTCTATACTGAATCTAAAAACGTTTGCATTGCACTTATTTGATGATTTAGGAGTTAGCATGACAGTTACTAAAGGTGTTATAACTAAGGGAATTCTTGCTCCTCATCCACCTCACCTTGTGTATGCGGAAAATCCGGAGCGTAATGAACCCAGAAGTGAAGGTGGCTGGGAGGTTATTCGATGGGGTTATGATAATGTTCGTAAAAAATTAAAAAAAGATCCGCCTGATGTACTGTTGGTACATTCCCCACACTGGCAGACTGTAGTTGGGCACCATGTGTTGGGTCTACCAGAATTTCATGGATTATCGGTTGATCCCATTTTTCCGCATCTATTTCGTTATAAATATGATTTAGAGGTAGATGTTGAACTATCAATGGCAATAAAGACGGGAGGTGAAAAACAGGGATTAACCATGAAAGTAATGCAAAATCCTAATTTTAGAATCGATTACGGGACAATTATTTCGCTTCATATGGTTAATCCCGACTGGGATATTCCCATAGTTTGTATTTCTTCAAACAATTCACCATATTACTTTTCTAACGAGGTGGGTCAGAAAGAAATGGCTAAATTAGGTAGAGCTACAGCCCAAGCGATAGTTGATTCCGGTAAAAAGGCCTGGCTACTGGCGAGTAATTCGCTCTCCCATCGACACTTTACATGGGAAGCAGACATCCCTGAAGATATGAGCAAAGAGCATATTTATCATCATGGACAGTACTTATGGGATATGCAAGTTTTAGACTTAATGAAGAGGGGTGAATGCCAGCAACTACTCGACATTCTACCAGAATTTTTTGACATGGCTGTTGCTGAGGTCAAAGCAGGAGCTTTGGCTTGGATGCTACATGCAATGGATGTGCCAGATTACCCTGCAGAGGTTCACTCTTACGGCTCAGTCATTGGTACGGGTAACGCAGTAGTCGAATGGGATGCAATTAGCAGGGGGGAGGATCTATGAGTTTTGAAATTCCTGCAATGTATTTACTAGCCGGACAGCCCCATATTTTACTCACTCCGAGTGAGAGTCCTGCTTGGCAGAAGTTAAATGAAGGATATGCTTGCGTTCGTGAGGAAATTAACCAACTCGAACCCGATATGATTCTTTACATGTCAACACAATGGCTATCCGTTTTAGGTTGGCTTTTTCAGTCAGATCCCTCACCGGAATGGGTTCATGTAGATTCTAATTGGCATGATCTGGGAACTATGCCATACAAGTTCAAGGTAGATGAGGTTTTTGCACCAATTCATGCCGCAGAAGTAAAAAAAACCGGTAGGCACACAATGCTAGTTAATTATGAGGGTTTTCCCATTGACACAGGCACTGTAGTTGCTCAGAAGCTAATTAATCCGGAAAATCGTTATGCTGCAAGTATGCTCAGTTGCAATATGTATGCTGAGAAACAGGAGACCATGGCGATTGGAGCTAGTACGCTTAGGGCACTCAAAAAATATGATAAAAGAGTGGTGGTAATACTCATAAGTAACTTGTCAAATCGTTATTTCACTCACGATATCAATCCTCCGGAGGATTATGTATCAAGTAAAAAGGATAATGAATGGAATTTGAAGATCTTGGAATTATTAGCTGAGGGTCGTCTTGAGGATGTGGCTCAGTGTGCTCGTGAATTTGCTCGAGAGGCCAATGGAGATATGCAATTCAAAGGAATATGGTGGTTGAATTCAATAGGTCTGGAATCTAATGAGTTCAGTGGTCAAGTTTTTGAATACCAACCTGTATGGGGAACGGGCGCAGCTTTGGTGGGTTTGTATCCCAATGCGGATTTAAGAAAACTCTGGAATCAGCCTCTTGGCGCTGATCAGGGGAAAGTTGAAAGTACTACCGTGATTGAAAGTACTACCGTGATTGAAAGTCATGAGGCTGCATTGCCCGTAGGACCGTACCCTCATGCGAGAGAGGAAGGCGATTTTATTTTTCTTTCGGGTATAGGTCCAAGAGAAAGGGGGACTGATAATATTCCTGGTTTAAGAATGGATTCGAAAGGTAATGTTTTATCTTATGACATAAGTGCTGAGACTCATGGGGTCTTCCGAAATATCAAAGCAGTACTTGAGGCTTCGGGATGTAATTTAAGCGATGTTGTTGATGTTCAAGTTTTTCTCACAGATATGGAGGCCGATTTCAAGAAATTTAATGAGATTTACGGGGAGTATTTTCCACAAGATGGACCTACTAGAACCACGGTTGGTATAGAGGCTCTACCGACTCCTATTCATGTAGAATTCAAAGTAGTTGCGCGTAAACCAGAAAAAGGATAAGACAATGTCTGAAAATAGTTGGGAAGGAATACGAATTATTGATATAAGTCCGCCGATTAGCGATAAAATAGCAGTTTTTCCAGGAGATGTTTCTTTTCAAAGAGATGTCTCAATGGATGTAGCTCAGGGCGATCATTTGACCTTATCTTCTATCAGAAGCACCCTCCATGTAGGTGCCCATACAGATGCTCCAAATCATTACTCTCCCGATGGTTCTGGTATCTATTCGAGGAGTCTAAATCTATATATAGGTTCATGTGCAGTTATTGAAGTAGCACGATGTGAGGATGGTAAAATTGGGATGGATTACTTGCCCGAGGAGTTACCTGCACCAAGGATTTTGTTCAAAACAGGTAGCTTTCCAGATTCACAGAATTGGAATCATGATTTCTGGTTTTTTTGTCCCCAACTAGTAACGAACTTCGCTCATCGAGGTGGAATTTTATTAGGAATCGATACCCCAAGTATTGATTCCTCTGATAGCAAAAGTCTTCCTGCTCATAAAGCTGTCAGTGAACACGATTTAGCTATTCTTGAAGGTATTATTCTAGATCAGGTTGATCCAGGTGTTTATAATTTGATTGCTTTACCATTACCTTTAGTCGATGCGGATGCTAGTCCCGTGCGGGCAGTTCTAATCCCTTAGATGTTCACTCATAAAAACTCATCAAATATTATACTAAAAGCCATTTTGTTCGACTTAAATAGTAACCCGATTATTTAATATTTACCGAGCTTTAGTCTAATTTAACAAAATGTATTTCCTGAGTCGTTTACTTTTAATGTGTGTATGCATATTCAGTTTTCATCTTTGCACTCAAAACACTATGGCCTTAAAAGTCGGATTGGGTAATAGATTACCTGAATTAAATACTGTGAAAAATCTCGACTTCAAGGAAACTTATCTCGGGTTAAGGACATATACAAGTGGTATTAAACAAAAAAGTAGACTGAAATTTAATGCTGCTCTTTTGATAAATCCCTGCGACTCGACTGAACTAGTTACCGTAAACGGCACCAAGGAAGCTTCCGATTATCTAATGACTCTTAGTGATTTTTCTTGTGATAGTAGATATCGAATAAGTTTTTATGTCAGGATAAAAAATCAACCTGCTACAAAAGTTTCGGGTCTTGAGGCTCTCAGGAGTCGCAATGTAATTGCCGATGATTCGGGGAACGAAATTATTGAATTCACTCAAGTACCAGTCGCAGTAAAACCTTTATGGAAAAATCGAAGCAAGCATCAAATGAGTCTAGGTCGAAACGAAGAGAATTATTAAATCTACTGAAATCTAATGCTAAATTACTCCGAGAGCTAAGATGTCAGGAGGACCCCCAAAATCTTCTTCTAAGTTACGATCGTAAAACGATGGATAGAAAACTGAATGGATTTCTAAAGCAGGATAATGGCATCACTGAAACCAAAAATGGTTATTGGAGAGAAAAGTCATTGGTGGAGGATACTTTTATAGCTTTGAACGGATTTCTATACAAGAATCAAAACTAGTCTATCACTCGATCTAATTTTAACTCATACACAGTAGTATCAAGTGCGTTGTTTTCGAGCTTTTGATAGTCAAATTGATACTGAGTGGTTTGATAAATATATTGATCTACCATAATCATTGAAATATTACCTTGCTTACTAAGGTATTCTAAGTGCTCGGCTCTGATAACCGCTTCTCCTGAAGCAAATAGATGCTTCTTAATTTTATCTCCAATTACAGAAAAACGTATCTTACCTTGTGAGATTCCAATTCCATTTTTTATTGTAAAATCATTTGTCTGAAAACATTTTTTGTTAAATGATGACATCTGTGACATGATATCCATAGCACACTGTACTGCATCCTGAGCATACTGTTTACTAAATCTCTCGAAAAAAATCACCACTATCGCGTCACCAATAAAACGCTCGATAACTCCTCCTCTTTTTTGTACCACTAATTGCCACATTTCAAAGTAACTATTGAGCATATCTACGACTTTCTCGGGATCATGGGACTCGGAAATACTTGTGAATGAACGGATATCGCAAAAAAGAACAGCTGCATTATCTTCAATTTGATTATTCAATTCTCCTCTCTCATTTGATAGTAAATCCAAAATCTGTTCTGCAACAAAACTCGATAGTTCCGACTTTTCTCTCAGACGATCAACCATGTGATTGAAGCCTTTCATAACTTGGCCGAATTCATTACGGGAAATTATATCGAGTTTTTGCCATTTACGTTGTCGTACGTTAGCGAGTCCAATAAAAATTTTCTGAATTGGTTTTGTCATAGCGTTGCTCATGAAATACCAAGAGGGAATCGCCAGAACAAAAGATAGTGCTATCAATAGATAGATAGTGAATTCAAATTCACGAACTTCTTTGAATACAGAGCTTTCTGATACCGAGTAGATGACATCAAAGTCAAAAACGTTACTAGCTAACAAGATATTAATATGGCCCTTAGTCTGAGTAAAGTGATTATCTTTCTTAATTAGTTTCCAGTTTTGGGGTAAATCGCGTTTGGAGAATTCAAAATAGTAGTTCTGAATATTTTTATTGGATAGCATACCGATTGCTAGTTTTGGTGCAGGTACACCATTGTTTTTGGTCCACAGTATTTCCTTATTAAATTTGCCTAAACTCCAATTTATAAGTTGATCTGACTTAAATTCCTCTAAATGCTTCGAAGCCCTCTTGTAATTCCAGCTTAAATCATCAAATTTATTCAGATTATATTGACTTTCCATCTTTGATTTTATTTTCTGAAAATATGAAGAATCTTGTGGAAACTGTTTTTTGTAAATCTCGAGTCCAAATAATTTACAGAATAGTTTAGAAAGTCGAGTAGTGGCTTTGCCCTTGGGAAAGAAAAGTCCTTCCCTACTGATATGACACGCATCAATGTCAAGGAGTTTTATTAAGTCAGCGTCCTCTTCATTTTTATCATCCAGGATTGTACTTACCAGATGTTCTTCGAGGCTTTTCTTAAATACTAAATATTGAGCATCTATTTTGGCTAAATGTAGCCGGAATTTGGCCTGCATGTTTTGTTTAGCATAAAATTCTTTAACCCTGACAATAGAAAATATTTGTATGATGAGAAAACTTGCTAGCAAACTAAGTAGCGAAAAATAAAATAAAGCGTATTGTCGAGAAAACTTTCGACGAATCCAAAAGCCTAAAAATGTTTTTTGAAGAACCACTAATAGAGCAAAAATTAGTAGACTTATCAAAAGTGCTTGAAAGCTAAAGTCTACAGTGGGGTTAGATAAAGGTAGCTTTTTAAGCTTGTAACTCTCTTGGCTTAATGGATTTGGACTCAATATCACTAGGATAGAAAGGCTATTTTTCTCAAGATAGCAGTAAGCTATATTGTTAAATCCAATCTGGATTGAATGTAATTGAAGTTGTTGATTTGCAAATTCTTCGAAGCTAATTGGTTGTTGTAATAATCTCAGACATTTTGATTCGAAAACCTCGGGATTTGTTCTACCCAGGTATGCACCTAGCATGAAATGTTTTTGCCAACCAGTAGTTAATCTAAGATTTGGTTTTTTGCCAGATTGGTGCATGATTTTACCTTTGCGAGCTATAACCCAGTAAGCGGAACTATCAAAGGTGTAATCTAAACTTTTGGCAGGAACCTTGGAATTCAGTCTATCAATAATTTCTTCCATTTTTTTCTTCAGACGATTTTCATATTCTGCTTGATTAGATGGAGTTGACTGTTTCGATTCAGATGTAATCGTTACAGACTCGATTTGAGTTTCAGAATTTCTGAAAAAAGCAATCACAAGTAAGCTAACAACAACGCTTAATAATAATAAGTTAAGCCATTCAAAATTTTTATATTTATACCAGCTCATAGACCTTCTGAAGTTCTTGTTTGCCTTTAATTTTGGTAGGTTGAAGTTCCTGGGTAGATACTTCATCTTCGGGAACTTTTGATAATGTTTCATAGTCAAGATAAATAGTAATCTCTGCATGAGATTTAAGCGATAAAGACTCAAGACGGGCTGCTAGATTTACAGTATTACCGATACATGTGAAATCTTTTCGTTTATTAGCACCTACCTGTCCTAATATGACAGGGCCTGTCGCTAGTCCAATGCCAACATGAAATGGAATTATTGAAGTTTTATTAATTTTTTCTAGAGTGAATTTAATTTTTTGTGCTGCTGAAACAGCTCGTATCTCTTTGTTTTGATTTCTAAAGATAGCTAGAATAGCGATACCGGTAAACTTATCAACACTTCCACCATTGGCCTGTATATGGATTTGACAGTTTATAATAAATTTTTCAAAGAATTGACGAGCCGAATCGGAATCGATTTTATGATAGTCATCGAAATTGTGAAGGCCACAAAATAGTATGCTTACTTCCTCACGATTACTGACGTTTTTTTTCTGTAATATATTCTGTAATGATTCATTTGAAATAAATGATGTTAGCTCTTCGCCTTTCTGTAATGAAACAGACATTCGGTTGAACTCGCTAGCAAGTCTGGAAAATTCATCCAGACCAGAAAGTTTTAGTTGAGTTGAGTAGCGTCCCTTAGCAATTTCAAAAACCGCTTTTCCCAATTGTCTCAGTGGCTCTGTAATTTTCCCTGCAATTTTAGCTGCCAAAAGAAGAGGCGATAGAATAAGGAAAAGAATTAGCCACTGAATTCTTGTCTTTAAGTCTCGGAGAAAAATCCAGTCGTTCGTAACTTCACGTCCAATAGAGATTACATACGCTGGATTATCAGGTAAAGGAAAACCCATCGCAACATAGCTACGATTGTTAATTATTGATGGTAGAAATACGGGTGTTTGGTAGATTTTAGATAGATTTGCAGCTCGACTTAAGTAGGAATTCTCCTTATGTATAGGAAAAGTTTCGCGATTTTTCTCTCCAAGGAATAAATATTCGAAGGAGGGTTCTGGTCTTTGATTGGAATTGAAATAATCAAGTGTAGTTTTGGAAATTTTATTTTTGGATACTAACTTGTTGAGTTGGTTATCTTTTATCAATGCTGCCATCTCTCGGGTTAAAGAGCTTAAATTAAGATTCATGAGCAGAACCCAAGGGCCATTTCTAGCATCAATAAGCTGCCACGAATTCATTGTAAAAGTATCAGTTTTTCGGCTCGTAACAATTTCATGCCAGTTGTGTGGCTCATTCATATACTTAGTTATAAATTGTGGTTTAATTTCCAATTCACTTAATTGTTTTCTAAATAACAAAACTGCTTGGCGGTGTTCCCTATTTAACTTAGAAATTTGATCAGGCGTTTTTTTAAGATTATGCAGTAGTTGAATCATCAGTGGACCTTCTAAACCCCGCTGATTATGAAATCCTGAATTTATTCTCGAAGCTTCGATTACTACTCTTCCATTACTTAATTTGAGGCCTAAGCCAGTTTTAACTTCGAGCTTTGCTAAAGTGAACGGAACTATCGAATTTTGATAAACTAACTTTGAATATAATTCTCTTAATTGTTGTTGGTTTAAAGTTTCATAACTAAATTCCTCTATCATTTGTTTGCAATTACTCAGACGAGCTTTTAAAAAATTGTCTTTTTCGGAGATGTCGTAGAGTTTGTGGATTCGTTTTTTCTGTAATCTTTTTATTCTTTTTTTTAATTCTTTATTGGTTAACTGATCAATCTTTTGTGGTGTAACAATATAGGGTGGATGATTAACGAAATTTGTAGCGTCTAGGGCTTGTTTTAGTAAATATTTTTCTTGGGTAAGTTTTCGATGTATGTTTTTCATTGCTATCTTTCGTGCCTGCTTGATATTCGTAAATACTGTCCTAACTTCTTGTTCGATTTTCTGAAGCCTTATTTCCTCCAGCGAGTTAAAATATTCAATCATTGGCTTAGTCATTAAAATCACGATGAGTGTTGTTGGCATGATGAGGGAGCTCATTAATTGAATTTGAAGGTAGCGAGTTACAGCCCAGAGGGAGGTGCCTAAGATAGCTAATAAAATCAGTATCAAGATTGAATGATTTTCTTTCTTTTGTAGAAATGGTAAATACTGATTTTGGATGTTTTTCAAAAAATTGGTAACAATTTTCTCTTGGTTTTCAAGGGAGTCCGTAAACAGTACAATACGATTTATCCAAAGTTTATTATTACTGAACAATCCGTGCTGTTGAATATTTTGGATAGATGTGAATGGTTTTAATTTGAAGCGTGTTGGGTCTATGAAATTGGATGCACCGAGAGAGTCCAGTTCAGTCACACTCTTTTGATATTGATGAATAGATTTGTCGGTATTCTTAAATGTTAGACTTGCTCGGTTATCTCTGAAAAGAAGTCCAGGCAAGTAGAGATTCTGTTGGAGCCACGCTTCTTTCGGTCGATTTATAATTCGAAAGATCTTCAAGGCGGTAGATTTTGCTATATCACTACTATAAGCAAGAACATACTCTGCGTCTTGATCGTCTTTTTGTCGCCAAAAGTGTAAACTAATACCGTGACCTAAGTCACCATTGATATTTAATGTGTCAAGTGTTTGCAGGCATTTTGCTTTTATGGCCCATCTACCATCTAAAAATTTGGTTTTACAGACCTTATTAAAATCCTTAGAAATCTGAAGGTGATGCAAATTCCCATTTATGAACAAACCTTGTTGAGTAGCCTCAAGAACAATAGTAGCTGTAGCCTGTAAGTTGATAACCAATAATAAAAACAGAGCAATTCGCATTTGGTTATTTAACTGCAATATCTAAAAAACTTTCAATAGATTCTATGATTTCTTCTTCAGTTGCTGTAGTTGGTATTGCTAAACAATGATCAGACAGATTCGTTCGATTTTGTACAAAAATTGCACTTGCTCCAAGTGGGCAATGACCTAAGCAACCAGTTTCACAAGCTCTCACTTGGCCCCATAGTTTATTTTTTTTCCATTGAGCTTTGAGTTTAACCCTTAATTCACCAAAATCTTGACCTACTAAATCGCGCTTAGCTACGCGTGCTTTACAACGGTTGCAAAGAAGTACGAGACCTTTGTTAAATTTTGGTGTTTCAGTTTTCATAAGTGCTTCGACGATTATATGTAAAAAGTCTCTCGAGCTCTATAGTCGTCTTTATTCGTTTTTTCAATTTTAGCAGCGTCACAATTAGGATCATGTTCAAAAAATAAAATCCAATCTTCCTCAAATGCTTTTTGTAAAATTTTTTCTTTTTCGATAAGTGTTTGCAAGGCATTCAAATCGTATCCCATTATAAAAGGTAAAGGTATATGAGAAGCCGTAGGGATTAAATCAGCACAATAAAGTAGCTGATTATTTTGATCATGGATTTTAAGTAAGGCCATATGGGGGGTATGACCGTGAACTTTTAAAATTGTAGTATTTTCAAATAATTGATCTTTATCTCCATCAAAAAGATTTAATGCCCCAGTTTCCGCCATTAAGCGATAATTTTCACCTAGGAAGGAGGCTTTATCTCGTCTACTGGGATTGAGTGCCCAATCCCAATGTGACTTCTCTACATGATATTTAGCTTTTGGAAAAGTCAGAAAAAGTTCTCCATTTTTACGATAAGTTGCACCTCCCACATGATCGAAGTGCAGATGAGTCAGGAAAACATCGGTAATATCTCCGCAGGAATAACCAACCTTATCTAATTCAACGTTAAGATTAAGTCGTTCGTGTTTGATATCGTAAATTTTCTGGTGTTTTCTATCAAACTTTGTACCTATTCCAGTATCAACGAGGATTCGTCTTTTACCATCATCGAGAAGAAGCGTCCTTAAAGCTAATTCTATTCTGTTTTTCTCATCAGGAGGATTCGTTTTAGCCCACAAAACTTGAGGAATTACACCAAACATAGCTCCACCGTCTAATCTGAAGCGACCGGTATCAATAGAATAAATTTTGTAACTTGCAATTTGCATCATTATCAATGTCTATTTACGATCTTCAAAAAGATTGCCGGGGGCGGCTAGTCCTTTTGGATCCCATTTACTTTTTACAGCTCGCATGTCTTTGACTGTGTGAATATCCCATTGAATATCAAGCGCCCAGTGCTTTATTTTCCCCAAACCGTGCTCTCCACACACCCCGCCACCTAAACCTGCGGCGCGTTGCATACATTTCTTAGTAAATTGTAATGCTTCATCTTTTTGATCTGCATTCGATGGAATCAAATTTACGTGCGGATGGCCATTTCCAATATGACCAAAGGCTACAGCGGGCATAGAAATATTTTTCAATTGATTTCTAAGATATTCAAATTGCTCCAGTAAATGGGGTAGTGGAACCCACCAATCGCTACTAACTTTACCACCTCCTGATAACCTTTGCTCGGAAGCATTTTCGTTGATAGTAGCTGGTACATGATGCCGAAGTCTTCTAAACTCAAGTAATTCATTACGGTCTTGAGCAACTAATGCCTGCTCGAATAAATCCTCATTTTGAGCAATTATGGCATTGTTGATTTCCAGAAGATTTTCTAGACAATTCTCAAAAAAACCTTCAGAAACCTCTTCTATCTTGATATAGATCGTACAAGTATTTTCAGGGATAGCCAAACGTTCAGATTTTACACGCATCATTTGTGTTGCTTCGTGGTCCATATATTCCAAACAACGCAGATTAAAATTAGTCCTTTGATCGTTAAGATTCAAACTAAATTTAAGTGCTTCTTGTTCGTGACGAAAGAATAGAAACAGACTTGTAAAGGGTTTGGGCTTTTTAAGTAGTAGTAGCTTTGCTTCTGTTATTATACCGAGAGAACCTTCACTTCCTATCCATTCATCAATTTCCTCTTGACCTAACAGGTAGCCAGCTCGATTCTTCTCACGACTTAATTCCAGTGGATTACCTGCTCTCTTTAAGCTTTTGAATTCTCCATCGGGCATTATAATCTCTAATCCAAGAACATAATTCCTGGAGCTGCCATAGTAAAAAGAGTTCTCTCCCGTGGCATTAGTGGCAATACTAGCACCTAGTTGAACCTCCTCCCAGCTTGTAGGGTCAGGCGGATAATGCCAACCATATGCCTCCATCTCTTGCTGGAAATCCCCCAACAATACGCCAGGTTGGGTCAGTACACTAGCGGTCCCGTCCGCTCTCTCCTTTGGTATTTCAAAGTCTTTAAATTTTTCCATGGAGATTAGAATTCCTCGTTGAGCAACACTAGCACCTGTGACTGACGTCTGAGATCCACATGCTGTAAATGGAATTTCATGGTGAGCACATAGTTTAATAATTCTTTGTAATTCGAATTTATCTTTTGGTCTCAATACAGCTAGAGGGCTACCCTTTAATACAACGTCCTCGCGATAGCCCTCGTAGGCTTCGTTTTCAGGCAGAAGGGCTTGAAATTCTTCAAAAATCTTTTCAATTTTCATCATACCTCCATTAACTTATGATAAGACCTTTCGGAAAGCTTGAGAAGTAAATTGGTTAGATAGAGCAGCAGAGGGTATAATATATCTGTAAACAAAGCGATATTTTATGAGTCCTTCAGAGCGTGTAAAAGACTTCCTTGGCAAAATACTTGATGAAGAGGATCAAAACGATCTTAGTGCAGAGAAAGCTGATCAGCGATGTCGAAAAATTTATGACAGGATTCACGAGCTAGTTCTTGAAAAAGATGAGCTGAGAAAAGAATTAGAGTTGGAATCTGATAGAACAGAACAGGCCCAAATTCAAGCCAGTATTAGTCGTGTAGAGCGTGAATTTAACGAATTACTAAATGTTCTATCTTTAGACTCTATGAATTTCTGATCGGGAGTCGTTTATTATATTAATACCTTGCGAATAACGGGTATCAACTCCTATTTTGTAATCTAGTAAGGGACTGACTCTATTGTATGAGTTGGAGCGAAAGGAGCTTCAATGCACAGCAAAGAAATTATTGAGATGACTGAAGCCTATGGGGCTATGAACTATAAGCCGCTTCCAATAGTAATTGCAAAGGCGGAGGGTGTTTGGGTAGAGGACCCGGAGGGTAAAAGATATTTGGATTGTTTGTCTTCGTATTCTGCGTTAAACCAGGGGCATGGCCACCCTAGATTAATAGAAGCTCTGACCCGGCAAGCTCATCGTTGTACTTTGACCTCAAGGGCATTTCATAACGATCAACTCGGTCCGTTTCTAAAAAAATTGACCGAGTTGTGTGGCATGGATATGGCGCTGCCAATGAATACTGGAGCCGAAGCTGTTGAGACTGCTATTAAAGCTGTTCGAAAGTGGGGTTACTTAAATAAAGGCATCCCGGATGGTCAGGCCGAAATAATTGTATGTACAGAAAATTTTCACGGTCGAACAACTACCATTATTAGCTTTTCCTCAGAAGATTCATACAAAGAAGGTTTTGGTCCGTTTACACCTGGATTTAAAATTATTCCTTATGGAGATATTGAGGCGTTCAAAGATGCAGTTAATGAAAACACGGTGGCTTTCTTGGTTGAGCCTATACAAGGTGAGGCCGGTGTAGTTGTTCCCAGCATCGATTTTATGGTGGAGGCGGCGGCGATCTGTAGACAGCATAAGGTTTTATTTATTGCAGATGAGATTCAGACCGGCCTGGGTCGTACGGGCAAAATGTTTTGTATGGAGCATTATGATATTCAACCTGATGGGTACATACTTGGTAAAGCCCTCGGTGGCGGTGTTTATCCAATATCGGCCTTTGTATCAAGTAAAGAGGTTCTAGGGGTTTTTAAACCAGGTAGTCATGGGTCAACTTTTGGGGGTAATCCATTGGCATGTGCTGTAGCAATTGAAGCTATTGACGTTTTGATTGAAGAAAAATTGATTGAGCGAAGTGCTGAATTAGGTGACCAACTAAAGAAAGGCCTGGAGAACATTAAATCCGAACATGTTAATTTTATTCGCGGGCAGGGGCTTATGATAGGGATCGTTTTGACAGATGCTGCAGGAGGAGCACGGCGTTTTTGTGAAGAATTAAAAATGCGAGGACTTTTATGTAAGGAAACTCACGAAAATGTTATAAGAATCACTCCTCCCCTCGTCATTAAAAAAGAAGAATTAGATTGGGCTATCGATCAAATTACTCAAGTCTTGGAGACTATGGAATGACCATGAAAGATCATGCAAATAATCTTAGTCGGTGGAATATAGACTCTTTTAATCTTAGATCATATGGACTCTTGATCGAAGACGATCGAGTACTATTAAGCAAGGAGTGGTATCCACACTATCCTGATGGAATGATCAAGTTCCCTGGAGGTGGCGTAAAATTAGGGGAGGGTGTCGGGCAGGCTGTTCGTCGAGAATTTATTGAAGAACTTGAAATGCCGATTTCTATTGAAAGTATTTTTCATGTGCCAGATGGTTTTTTGAAGTCTCATTTTGATGATACACAAGTGGTTGCTTTTTACTGGAACGTGAAGAGGCTCGGAGGTCAAATTCCCTTGGATAGTCCTCGGGATATTTTAACGGATAAGGGAACACCTGGTCGTCAGAAGTTTATGTGGATTCCACTTGGTGAATTAAAATCTGAAAAGATGACTTTTCCTTTTGATAAGGAGGTTGCGGAATTACTCATAGCTGTTTTTAGAGAAAGAAATGCTGATTAACTTAGAAGACAGAATTGAATTTTTTTGACTCCAGTGCTTCTGACAAGTTCTTTGCGAGATCCACAACGAATGAGATTTTTAACCAAGGATTGGTCGGTGACCATGAGTCCTCCCAAATAAGAAATATTATAATTCTTTAGTTGTGGGGCAAATGGCGTACTTGGGCCTAGAAGCCAAACTTCAGCTTTTTCTATTAGGCGACTTAAGGGCTCGAATGTTTTGTTTATCAAAGTGGATCCTGTCAACAGTACAATATCACATTTAGGTAGTAGATATTCGGCGGCACTTGCGGGGTATTCATTTGGTAGTTTGGGATTTATTTCGAAAATAATAACTTTTTCGGGAAGCTCGTCTAAGAAGGGAAAGTGACCTACACTTCCAATGATTGCTCCTTTGGATTGTTCTTCTCGAAGAATAGATTGCAATTCCAGTTTAGATTTAAGGGGCTCATTCTCGCACTCTACCTTTAACACGGACTCCGTATTCCAATATGCGTTAACCGCTGCTAGTCCCATACTTGCGTGTCGAAAATTCCATGAGTTTACTTGTGTAGCCAAATCGCAGAGACGTGACCCAATCCAATTTTTATAAATTGACTCTGTATGACCGCCTCGATGAGACATGGCTATTCCCACTCCAAGTTCAGATTCTACAAGGGTCCAGCCCTCGGCTTGGATAACATCGATTACACCAAGGTCTTTAGGAATTTTATTTGTAAGAGTGGAATATAATTCACTTAATGGGATCATTAAAATCGATATTGTGCACTGGCCGTAATATTGTCCTGATTTCTCAAGAAAAGTCGATCATAATCTCCGCTACTGTTCCAGACTATTTGGAATGTACTCGTATCAAAGGTAAGTCTAAAACCACTTGAGAAAATGTCTCCGTTGTAGTCATAAAGCCATTGAATATTATTCCCTAGGTTCACCTGACCACCTACAACTGGATAAATTTCGTCAGGTCGCCCAACTACCTCTAGAGCATTTTGTTGCATACCGCTAGTTGCTTTTCTACGAATCATTCTATAGCCACCAAATTGAGCAACTCCAAAAGGAAGTTCACTGAGTAATCTGGGTTCGGTAAGCTCAGTTCCGGAAACGTTTGTGCCAAGACCGGCATAGAAAGCTTTCCATCCAAATGTCGCTATGATACTGGTGTAATCATGAGACGAACCTGGAATAATTGCACTAATAGCTGCCGGTAAACTATCGTTTGGGAAGGAGTACTTAAGATTCCAAAAGTATCTTCTTCTTCGATTAGCGGATCCGGTAAAAAACTCTTGCCCAGATGCGAATTCAACATTTTTAATGATACCGGCATTAAAGCTAAGCCAATGATGTGCTCCACGTTCTTGTACAAGTGTAG
Source organism: uncultured bacterium (assembly GCA_964603885.1). Taxonomy (GTDB): domain Bacteria; phylum Muiribacteriota; class UBA6191; order UBA6191; family UBA6191; genus JAYZAC01. The sequence goes on along the minus strand of CAZRWM010000001.1, from coordinate 19,380 downwards.
AGGGATCTCGTTGTTCAAAAAAGTTTACGGAATAAACGCCTGCACCCTCTTCAAGTCGGCGACTAAACGGAGAAGGAGTCATTATTGCACCGGTCAAACCGTGCATAGTGCTGTACAAATCATCAGCCCTGTTATTTGTTACACCAACTGTAAAAAATAAAACAAACAGAATGGAGACTTTAGTATTTGGCGAAATCATCCTTGATGCCTTCAAATTTGTTATATCATGAAAGATTACGAACAAAAATTACTTGTTCATAGAAAGTTTCGGTAGCATTTTGATGAAAAGTTATGGCATTGCAACAATTGTTTTCTACTGCTAGACTCGCCGCCACCCAATAGGTACAGATAAGTGCAATTTCAAATACAAAAAGACATACAAGATATTAAAAATTCTACTCTCCAGCGATTTTTTCCTTGGCGAGGTCAGAAACGTCTCCATTATTTGCCAGTAGTAGCAAAAATTGATCAAAACTTTTTTTGGTTGGATAATTTTGATCAAAATCCAAGTAAAGTCCTAGTCTTGCAAAGTTCGCTTACTGATTTGATTATTTATCTTTTGGATACATATTCTTGGGAGCAGATGCTGGTGCCACAAGACCTTTTCAGTATCCAAAATTTAATTAAGGAATTTAATCTCGACTGGCAAATTTTTCATAAATATTTTGGAGGACATTTGAGGAAATTACTTTCTAAGTGGGGATTTATTTTGGAATTACCTCAAAAATATCAGGATTTAATTACCGGAGGAGTTATAGAGCCTGGTTTGCTAAGCTTCATGCTCAATAATGGATTTAAATGGCGTAGTTGTTACGCTGAGATTTTAGTTGATTTTCATCTGAGTTCGTCGCAGCAGCGAGATATGATTGAGTCATTAGGTAGGTATATTCGTCGAGAAGGTTTTAACTCAGAAACGTTTACAGCAAAATATAGTGGAGTTTTGGAGTCGTTTAGGGGTGATCGACGAAAGTTAATCACTTTTTTGCACACATTATGTAGTCCGAAGCTAATTGAGTATCGTGCAAAGCGTGAGAAGCTTATTAAAACTTTAGAGCAGAAGTTACAGGCGAAACAAGTTGATTGGGACCGTTCCCTTGAGTCTAACGAGCTTAAGCTTAATTGGAGCATCAAGACAGTTGAGGACTTTAAAAATCTCAGAAAGATTTTACAATCTCACAACTTAGATCAAGTAGTAGAGGAGATATTGGAGAATTGAGATAATGTCGGTCATGTTTGAACATATATTTATTGATAGAGAAGTAAGCGATTTGAGAGTTCCCAGTCACGTACGGGATTATTTTCCTAAGCAAACTTTAGTAGAAGTAGACGGCTTTGAGGCGATCAAGAAGTTTATTGATCGTAGCGATTCAAAGTCGATCATCAATTCGGGAAAAAAACTACTATACCTCAATAATTTCAAAGGTGATGTTATTAAGTATTGCCCTGCAAAGAGTCCAGGAGAGTATTTATGCTGCGACTTACATACGATTAATCTAATGAGCAATTGCGTGTTCAACTGCGCGTACTGCATTTTACAAGCTTGTTTAACGAATCCTGTTATGCAAGTACATTGTAATTTGGATAATATATTTACTGAGCTGGACATATTTGATAATACCGTGAAGCAACCTATTCGGATTTGTACCGGCGAAGTTGCAGATTCTTTAGCACTCGATAATATGCTTCATCAGAACAAATATCTCGTAAACTACTTTGCTGGATGTAAAAATTTATACCTTGAACTGAAAACGAAATCTGCCGCTATTGAAAATCTTTTAGATGTAAATCCTAATGGCCGAACCGTAGTTTCTTTTTCATTAAATCCGAAAACAATTGTAAGTAAAATTGAACTACATACCTCTGGCCTATCAGACCGGTTGTCTGCAGCGCGAAAATTAATTTCTGCCGGTTATCATGTGGCCTTCAATATAGATCCTGTTTTATATTATGATGGTTGGAAGAAAGACTATGTAGGGCTATTTAATACCCTAAAAGAACAATTTAAACCGGGCGAAATAGCATGGATGCACTTGGGATTACTGCGTTATATTCCAGGGTTGGCTGGAATTGCTAGGCAGAGGTTTCCAGGGATTAAAATCTTTGATCAGGAATTTGTGCAGGGGCCTGACCGCAAATATAGATACCCTAAACCTATACGGGATGAAATTTATTCTTTTTTATATAAAAATCTACAAGAATGGGATGCGAATATTCCACGCTATTCATGCGTTGAAAAGGGCTCTCACTGGAGAAAGTTTCATCCGTATATTCCTAAGACGACAGCCCAAGTAAATGAACAAGTTTTACAGCGATTAGATTGAGAGAAATCATAATGAACCCCATCATGAAAGCATTCTTAGACTCAGTTCAATTACCATCTGAAACCTCTCAGTGTCTCAGACATCTAGAACAAATACGAGATCGAAAGATTGTAGCTATAAGTATGCGAAATTTGCCATTCGATGGTATTCATCTAGATTTACTTAAACCTTTAGAAATGATTCTACAAAATAGCTCTTCCTCTGAACCGGTAGATCTTTTTCTCCAAACGCAACATCTACCCGGAACTGACGCATTAGCGCTTCACCATTATTTACTTGATCATAAAGGTTCTTACAGTCTCGTGTTGGCAGGAAGTGGATTACAAGGCTTAGGTTTAGTCTTTGGTGCTTCAGAGTGCGTATTAGGAGGACGGGCAGGTTTTTTTCCCATGCATAGTTCTGAAGATCGTAATGCCGAGTTGTTGCGACTACAGGAGATCGTCGAGACAAAATTGATTAGTGAGCCTCACAACAGTGACTTTTGGCGTGACTTTCTGAAATTATTAGATGAATCTCTTTCGGAGGCAGATACTGCTCATAAAAGACTTAAAAGGCTTTTACAGTCCTATTTAGATCATCGGTTTGGATCACAGGCGCATCTTGGTCGCTATTTATTACTGACGTCTGGACTGAAGATTCAAGCAGCGGAGGCAATAGGAATTCCTGGAACTATGTTGCAATTAGAGGGATTATATAACCAAATTTTGCAAATTAGTACTCGAATGGAGGGTACTCAGCAAGTTAAAAAAGTCAGCCATGACCAGGGAAATCCAAGAGTTAATAATGTGGAGGAGCCTTTTGTAGCAGAGGCTCATCTATGCGCAATCATGGAAACGGTAGATAAACGCTACATATGTTTTTGCGTGAAGGGTTTACCTGGTTATGATACGCCTGGGATTTTGTGGGCTGAGAAGTAGTTTTTTCTTGATTAGTCCTTACATATTAGAATTATAAAAATTGAGGGTCAGCTTTAGCTAAATGATTTGAGGTGCTATAATCCCAAGCCTGTCTGTAACGGGCACGGGGTATTTGCTTCTGACTTAGACGAACAAATTCGGTATGTGTGCTCTTTGTACCTGTTGCAACATTCTGTAGTTTTTATAACCGTAACTTTACACGAAGGGTGTTAAACGATGGAAAATATCAAAGTTCGTATCATGGCTTCACAAGATTGGAGTATGCGCTATGCGATGCAAGAGTTCATTAAATTTGCAGATCCCGTTATCCGTCATAAAAAAAAGGAATACAGGATTGATTTGGGGCGAATTATCGCAGAGCCTCTAAAATGCGGTACTAACGTTACTCCTCAAGCGGATGTGGTTGTGGATCGTACTATCCACTGGAATGACTTTTACAAATGTTGGGCACAAACGGCTCAAAATTGTGGCTCTAGTATACTAAATAGCAGCCTTACCTTTTCTAACCTCGATAAGCATAGCACTTATGATTTAATTGCTCGAGCAATGCATCCAAAGGATCGTTTTCCAACGACTGTGCTAATGCCTGATTTTCATCCATACACCGAAGAACAATGGCGTGATGAAATGTGGGGTCATGAGCAAAGTCTTATCACTAAAAATACTAAGTATGGATGGGACCCTAAACGTAAAACTGTGGACATGCAAAAAGTAAATGAAAGCATGGGACAGATGCAGCAGTATTTAAAGCGTGGACAATTAATAAGAGAACAATTCTATCCAGGCAATAACTATATTGCAGATACTATGGAAAAGCACTTTAATAACCAATACCCAGTCTTTCTGAAAAAAGCTTTTGGTGGCGGTGGAAGTGACGTTTTCAAAATCGATTCATTAGAAGAACTATACGAAAAATATGATCAGACTAATGGTCGTGTTTTCCATATTCAAGAAGCGGTTGAAAATTATGACGTATTTATCCGTTGCATGGGTATTGGGCCAATGATTTTACCGATGATTTTTCAGCCTGATACGCCGTTGCATGAGCATTACAGTCCCGATAAGATTGTTATGGATCCTGATATATATGAGCGCTTACAGGCCTATGTGCGTTTTATAAATAGCTATCATCGTTGGACTTATAATTCATTTGAGTGTCTCGTGAAAGATGGTGCCATCCACCCTATCGATTTCGCGAATGCATGTCCGGACTCTAATTTCACTTCGTTACATACTCATTTTCCCTGGTTGCTATGTGCTCTGGTTAAGTGGATTTCGTATGTTGCGGTAACGAAGAAAAATATGGGTATTGATCTGGAACAAGAAAAATATTCGAAAGTTTTTATGAATCCTAAAAAGAGTCAACAAGATAAATTCGATTTTCACAAACAGATGAGCGATAAATATTTTGAGATTCAGAAATTTCAGGAATTCTGTGATGAAAACTTTCAAGAATTGGAAGATACGATGATTGCGTTCTACGATCAGCATTTCGATCGTATCATCGAATTCGCTATCGAATATTCAGATTTTCCTGATTATGAGAAAGGACAATTCTTTCATTATTACAAAAATATGATGGATACGATGTTTCGGCCTAATGCTAAGCGCTATTTAAGCACTGTTGTATTTGCCTAAAATCAAATTACTAATGGACCACTCCAAATTAGGAGTGGTCTTTTTTTTTGCGAAAGTGATCGTCTAATTTTTCGCTTTGAGGAAATATGTTGCTATCATAATTAAGGAGGAAGAAAAATGCTCTCAGATATCATAAAAGTTAGAAGAGATTTGCATCGTATTGCTGAGTTAAGTTTTGAGGAACATCTTACTAGTAGTTACATAAAGGAAAAGATAGAAGCTATGGGTTTGGTACCTCAAATGAGTGCAGGGACCGGGCTAGTAGTGAATGTCGGCGGTGAGAACCTGACTCAAGATACAGCGATTATGTTTAGAGCCGATATGGATGCGCTTCCAATTCAGGAACAGAATGAATTCGATTATAAATCCTGTCATGATGGTGTGATGCATGCTTGTGGACATGACGCTCATATGTCGATAATTTTTCACACATTAGAATGGGCTGTAAAAAATAAGGATAAATTAATAAAACCTTTGAAGTTTATTTTTCAACCAGCAGAAGAGAAAATTGGCGGTGCTTCCGTTATGATTTCCGAGGGAGTTATGCAGAACCCCGATGTAGCAGAGGTTTATGGGTTACATATAGCTAATCGCCTTCCATCAGGTGTCCTCGGAGTGAAGAGCGGAATAAGCTCGGCGTATTGTGATGAGTTCAAGATTTGTATTGAGGGTAAGGGCGGCCACGGTGCCAGGCCTTATCAATGCATAGAACCTATTATGATAGCTACTCGAATCATTCAAGATTGTCAGAATCTTATAGCAAGAGAGCTTTATGCAATGGACAGTAATGTCATGACTTTTACAACCATTCATTCAGGATCAGCCTATAATGTAATTGATGATCATCTCCAGATGGGAGGAACATTACGTACGCTGAGAGTAGAATCAAGAGAGTTTATTGTGTCTCGTCTTCAAAAAAAATTTGTATCTTTACAGTCTGAATACGATTGTAAAATATCGTTTGAGCTAATTGAAGGTTACCCAGCTATTTATAATGATCATAAGTGCAGTCAGCTTGTAAGAGAGATTGGAGCAAATTTAGGAAGTGTTGTTGAGGTTACTGATGAGGGCATGGGTATGGGTGGTGAAGATGTGAGTTATTTTCTCCGCGAAGCCCCAGGGTGCTATTTTTTGCTTGGAGTCGGAGGCGACTCTTGTACTTTTTCTCCCCATCATTCACCAACATTTGATTTTGACGAATCCGCTTTAATATGTGGATATGAAGTGTTTACACAGATTATAGCTCGCAGAGCTATGGCTAATAAATAATACATATGCGCTATGTACTGATCGGTTTTTTCATCCTAATAATTATGTCGGAGATTACTCTCCAGTATCTGGCAAGAACTGTAAACCCATATGGCTCTTATCCAGAGTTCTTTAAGGTGGCTGAGGGTAAAATTGAACAAGCTAAATCTGATTCAACTATTTTTTTTGTTGGCGACTCAACTATTTTTGGAGGCGGAGCGTCTAATGAGAAAATTTACTCACTACCAGCTCAATTTCAAAATTTATTGAAGCGAAGTGGCAACTCTCTTCGTGTGGTCAATCTTGGTTACCCTGGAACCACAGGAAAGGAACACTTAGAAATTTTAAGACTGCTTCCCCCAAGTTCTAAAGTTATTATGCGCACCGGCATCAATGATTCCTGGAAGCGTCATGAAAATTATAAACTCCATATATTCGGGCATTATATTGAGGTAAGACTCCTCAAGCTAGGTATGATTTTCTGGTATGGCTGGATGAGGGATGAAACGTCTGAATCTGCTACTAAGGCTTATTTTGAGGAATTACAAACTCTAGCAAGGAATAAATCTTTTAATCTTTATTTTATTGATTATTTTCTAGGTGAAAAAACCTTCATGAATAGTTTTTTTAAGAGTCATTCTAATTTTATCCCTCTAGCAAAAATTCTAAGTGAAGCTGGATTTTCTAATCAACAGAATCGAATTTCAAAACGGTTTTTGAGTTATGACCTAGTACACGCAAATGACCTCGGATATCGACTGCAAGCTCAAGCGACATTTAATTGGTTTGCAGCACGCTCAAAACTAAACCTGATACCAGCACAGCAATTTGATTTGACTGTTGATGACGAGGCTTTGAGAGAACTAAAAGATACATTGCAGTCTTGGTTGAATATTCTTCGAGAAGAGAAAGTAGATTCAGCTGACCGTTTTCCATTTGCAATGAAAGCAGCATGGCAATACTACATTGCTACTGGTGATCAAACTATCAAATCGATCTATGATAAATTAGCCAATATTTACATTAATATTTTTCATTCAATATACCCAATCACTTACGCCCTTAATAGACAAGATAGATTAAATTCCTCAGAGTTGAGAGATTTAACAGTCGATAATCATTATGCTGAGAAATTAAATAGATGGTTTCAGTTAGTTAGAATATTTAAATATCGCTCTAATCATGACTATGTTTCTGAATACCAATCTAAATTTCCGGATATTATGAAAATGGATATAAGCTATTCAGACTATAAGAAACTTGACCCTCCGCACCCCATAGAGCTTTGTCCACTTCTCATTAAAGAGACGGGCTATGCAAAGGAGGAATTCAGTGCCCTTGGGGATTGGGAATATATTTTTCAAGATGAATTCGATATCAATTATATTAATGAAGAAAATTGGAAAATTTGTGGCCGGGTATCTTCTCAATGAAAAGTATGTTTTAAGCTACATTTTCGTTATGTTAATTAAGACTATTCGATATACTAAAATATCCTAATACAAATATTATTTGCGGGGGATTCTCATATGAATGATCAACAGGTTTTTGAGCAAGCAGAACAGCTTTTTCAAAAAGGTTTGAATGTGCCGTGCATTGAACAGTATTTGAAAATAGCTGAAAAACCAGGTTTAGGTGCTATTGCACATTTTCGTATGGGGCAAGTTTACAACCGTATGGAGCATTATGAACAATCACGAAAACATCACTATCTAGCGTTCGAAAATGACCCTAAATTATTTTCAAATATTTTGCCACAGAACTTACCTCACAGAAACTATGTACATCAGAAATTAGAACTAATCGAGACTCACAATTGTCCTATTTGTGGCGCTCATTCTAAGGCAAAAAGATGTTATAACGTTGGTGTAAGTTATGACTTTACCCCTGGTTTTGACCCTGTTCGAGTATGGATGCATTGTGAAAAATGTGATCATCTATTTGCTCACAATCGTCCTAAATACTTAGAACGAGTTTTGAAAGAAACTAAGATGAACTCATTATTGACTCCTGATCCAAAAGCTTTCTCTGAAGAGTGTAATATTATCAAACGGATAATGGGCTTTGCGAAAGGTGATAGTATTCTTGAAGTGGGAAGTGGTATTGGTGAATTTGCAGGCGTAGCATTGGAAATGCTGTATCAATTGGAGTGTATTGAGATTCGTAGTTACTATGCTCAAGTTTTGGAGCAAAAACTTAAGATAAAAGTTCACAGGTGTGATTTTCTCAATTTCCAAAGTAATCAGAAATATAATGTTCTAGTGATGGGTGATGTTATTGAACATTTTGCGGAACCATTAAAAGCTATGAAGCAAGCATACGAACTCCTCGAGGAAGATGGTATTTTGTGGCTGTCTACACCAAATTTTAATAGTGCGCACACTAGGTTATTAGATCATGCTGATCCTATGTGGAGTGTGTGTGAGCATCTACAATTTTTTTCATATGAGAGCTTTAGAAAATTATTAGATATTATTGGTTTTAAGGTCCTGGATTATCAGGTAAGCGCTAAATACAACGGGTCGATGGAAATATGCGCCCGAAAATTTTCGGTCTAATAACGATTATCTTACGTTCAGACGAGTAACACGCTAATTTTATTTTTTTTTCGATTTTGATTTTTTTCGTCCGGGTTCTAATCGATAGATAGAGGTGACATCTTCCAAATCACCTATAGTTTTTATCAAATTATTAAGTTGGCCAACATTACCAATTTCAATTGTGAGATCTAAAATACCCATTCCATTTTTAGTTTTAGCATTCATATTACATATGTTTACTTTAAAGCTAGTTAGCACAGTTGTAATTTGATGAATAACAGTAGGCTTATGTTTTGCGGTGATTTGTACTTGTGTTAAGAAGGACGTTTCTTTGTTAAAAAGAGAGTTTGGATCCCATTGAACATCAACCGCTCTTTCGGATTCTGTTTCTAATAAATTTATCGCATTGGGGCAATCCCCTCGATGAATAGTTACTCCTCGCCCTCTAGTTATGAAGCCAATAATTTCATCACCATAGAGAGGGCTGCAGCATTTGGACATTTTCACTAACATATCTTGGGATCCAGCTACGAAGACAGTATCTTTTTTGCTGCTTTTTGATTGTTTTTTTACCTTGGAACTTAACTCTTCTAAACCGGTTTCAACTTTCGGTTCTTCTTTAAATATCTCTAAATGACGTAGAAGGTTAGCAAGTTTGAACTCTCCTTTTCCAATAGCTTCTTGCATAAAGGTGATATCACGGAAACCATATGCATCAAGAACTTTTTGAAACTCTTCTGAATTTGTAACTTCTCTAGGTGAAACTTTTTTTTCTGCAGGTAATTTTTTAATTCGCTCTTCCAGAGCTTGAAAAATCATTCCACTACCTTTAGCAATATAATCCTCTTTAGCCGATTTTCGTAAGAACGCTAGTATGCCCTCACGAGCCCGTCTTGTTTTAATTGTTTCGAGCCAATCCCTGCTAGGTCCTTTTGAGTTTTTACTTGTAACAATTCGAACGATATCGCCATTTTTAAGTCTATAGCTTAGTGGAACTACTCGATCATCGACTTTGGCTCCAACGCATTTATTTCCGACTTCGGTATGTATATAGTAGGCGAAGTCAATAGGTGTAGATCCCTCACGGAGTTCTATAACTTTGCCATTGGGAGTAAATGCATAGACCATATTCTGAAAAAGATCGAGCTTTAGGTTTTCTATAAATTCCTGACTATCTCGCACATCCGTATGCCATTGCACAATTTGTTTTAACCACTTCAGTTCTTCAACAGGTTGTTTACTATCATTAGATTTAGTTTTATCACTTTCTTTATAAAGGAAGTGAGCAGCAACACCGTTTTCACTGGTTTCGTGCATAGTCTGCGTTCTGATTTGAACCTCTACCATTTGTCCTTCCGGATGAATTACTGTAGTGTGTAAGCTTTGATATAAATTTGGTTTAGGTACAGCTATATAATCCTTAAAGCGGTGTTGCAATGGGGTCCAAATGCTATGGGCTAATCCTAGAATTGCGTAACAATTGGCTTTTGATTCGGTGATTATACGGATTCCTATGAGATCATACATTTCATCCATATATTTTTCATTACGTTGAGATTTTTGAAAAATAGAATAGAAGCTCTTTGGTCTCCCTGAGATATCAGCCTTAAAGCCATTCTCTTTTATTACTAAACGTAACTCTTTGATGACCGCGTTAATGAAAACTTCTCGTTCTTTCCGTTTTTGTGCAATTCTCTTTAATATGTCGTAGTAAGCCTCTGGTTCTGTATATTTTAAGCATAAATCTTCTAGCTGCCACTTTAAATTAGACATTCCCAAACGATGAGCGAGAGGGCAAAAAATATCTAAAGTCTCCTGGCTTATTCGTGATTGCTTATCAGCTGTCATATGATCGAGTGTACGCATGTTATGCAGTCTGTCGCAAAGCTTGATAAGGATTACGCGAACGTCTTTTGTCATCGCTAACAGCATCTTTCTGAGTGACTCTGCTTGAAGTTCAGCTTTTGTATTAAACTTTAGCTTCGAAAGTTTTGTAACTCCATCTACCATCTCAGCTACTGTATTATTGAACTCTTTTTTCAAGGTGTCTGACTTAACACTACAATCCTCAATCACATCATGCAGCAGAGCACTACATATTGAATTAGTATCTAGTTTTAATTCATCTACAAGAATTGCTACTGCAAATGGATGGGTTATATAAGGCTCACCTGATTTTCGTTTCTGCTCGGCATGGGCCTTGAAAGCAAATCTGGCAGCCCGTTCAATTGTTTTGAGATCGCGGTTAGGGCGTTTTTCTGAAGTCAGAGCTTTCAGAAATTCATCGGGGTTATAACATTCAGGTGAGTGGGTCGACAACATGAGCTGTGATTAATTCTACAAGATGCCAAAAGCTGAAGTAAATCAAAGTGGGTATGATAATTTGTCCAAATAGCCCGAAGGATAGATTAAATTGTATACAGAAGCTAAATATGGTCACACTTGTCACGAGTCTTGCTATCCATTGTAGAATATTTTTCGCTGGTATTTTTATGTAATTTTTATACTGAAGGCCATACAAAAGGAGTAAACAATAACAAATTGCTGCCAAGCTAGTTGCTAATGCAATGCCGCGATGCATTAGTATAGGTGTTAGATAGTAGTTAAGAATAATATTAAAAAACACCATAAAAATAGCGATTTTAGCGGGGTAGCTTGTATCTAAATTACTGTGAAAAAGCTTCACAATGTATGGATTCATTATCAAGAATCCCAGACCAATCGAATAGAACTGTAGTGAGTCTCCCATTAGATTTGCGGCTTGATGGTCAAATTGGGTGGAAAGGCCAATCCAAGATGGCGCACTCAGAAATAAAAAGTTTACTAGATCATGGGAATGGAAAATTAGTAATCCCATAGTCCAGAAGCCGAGTAGCGTAATAAAATTGAGATTTGAAAGAACAGCTTGATTATATTCGACAACTTTTCTCGCAGCTTTCAGGCGAGATATTAATGGATAAAATACTGCATTACTGGCTACCGAAATAAGTCCCATTGGCACATTAATCAGAACGAAGGAATATGATAGAGAGCTGAGGCTGCCAGCCGCTAGTCCTGCAGCAAAATAGAGATCAATTAATCGATTTGTTCTATTCACCACTAGCGAGGCAAGGATTGGGGCGAGAAGAATTACAAGATGCTTTAAATTCGGTAACTGATATCGAATAAAACTACATTTTGGTAACGGATATTTTAACGTAAAACTCAGTAAACTAAATTGTAAAATACCACCACAAACTACACCCCATGCTAAAGATTCCGCATAATTCTTGGTGGGATTCCATAAGCCGATACCAATTACAGAGAAAGAAAATAGGATGGGATGTAAACTTGAGAGGATGAATCGTCCCTTAATCTGGTGCATAATCATGAACATGCTTGCAGTTGCTATACAGACTAGATAGGGCAGCATAATGGGAGCTATTTCGAGAACTGATCTCTTGGATTTTTGCGGTAAGTCTGGCATCCACAAATTTAAAATCCCTTCAAGATTAAGAACTAGAAAAATAAGTAGTAAAAGCGAGCATAGAAAGCTTAAAGTTGTAACGCTCCAGAAAAAGTTTTGAGATTCCTTTACACCATGAGTCTCCATGCAAGTAGCATGCATTGGTGTGAAAACACTGCCTAATGCACCCTCTCCAAAAAGTTCTCTGAAAAAATTAGTTAGTCTAAACGCTGCCTGATAGGCATCCGTGATTCCAGTCAGTCCAAGTAGAGCGGTTTCCACAATAAGTCTTAAGAAGCCGACCAAGCGGCTTATGAGGGTAAGTCCAATAGATTGAATAAGTTCTTTTCTTATTTTCAAGAATCCGTCTCTTGATTTTCTGAAACCGCGTTTGAAACTTCAGAGTTTGTTTTTATATTTATGTCATTCTTGTCTGACGATTCTGACATATTGGAGGGCTCGATTCTATCGCTTGGTTCACGATCGTTATTTTCTACAATACTCTGCTCTTGTTTCTTGTTACTTATTTGCCTTTCCACGACTAAAGATTTAGATTCCACATTGACTAAATTTTCCTGGGTTTTCGAGATGGGTTCCTCGGAGTTAAAATTCAATTTTTCCTGACTCACTCGACGTACGACAATAGGAATAAGAAATAGGCCGGCAAATATTAAAGACAGGCCACTGAATATTAAGGTAAACCAATCGCGATGTTCATCAATTAGTAATAGTCTCATTCGGGTGACAGCAATTTTATTAGATGGTTGAATCTCTAAAAGTTCTCGTAAGAGCTTTTGAGCACGACCATATTGTTTTTTTTGCATCGCAGCCGCACTTAATATCAGATAAAGATCTACGATTTCCTCAAGAGCCTCTGTATTAGATGGATCAAGATTTATAGCAGTTTTGTAGCGATTAAGGGCATCATGATATTCTTTCTTTTTCAGGTGATTTTGCGCTTCCTGTAAGGCTTGGAATTCAGCTCTTGCAGGGAAATGCCATATTCTTTGATTTTGCTTATCCAATAGCCTCAGGCCTCCATAAATATCGAGATCCATGTAGCCCATATGAGCAATTGGGGATAGTAAATTTTTCTTAGCAACTAATTTATGAAGGTTATCACCCTCTGGACTTAAAATGTATAGCTCATTTCTACTAATATTTAGTAAAAACCAATGATCCCTTGGCGCGACATGCAATTGCAAGTGATCATTACTGGCTGCATATTTAGATAAGTCAACGGAAGATAATTCGCGACCTGAGTCCCTTTGAAACAAAACTAAAGCAGGTAACTCCGGGTAAATAACAGCTAATTTTCTATTGGAAATAGCTAGAGCGGCAGGTGCACCAAGAGTTGCTGTCTTAGGATTTACATATAAAAAGCTTTTACGGGTATTCCCACTCAAAGTCCACTCTTGAACTCTTAAATTGCCTGTGTCGGAAACATAAAACGTTGTTTGATCTACGCCACAGCTAATTGCTCGTGGATAAAGAAACTGTTTTCGATTAGTTCCTTTGCCTCCAAATTTCGCGGATTGATTACCGTTACTATTGAATTTTAGGACTCTATGCTTGGGGGCGTCTAACACAAGAATTGCATTTTCTCCGCCAAAACACATACTACTGATTCTTTCTATTGGGGATTTGGGTTTGAATTGTAATTCTAAGGACCATTGTTTGTCGAATAGTTGAAGATTACGCCTTTTGGAGTCACTTACCAAGATTCTACTTCCTGGAAGACCCAAAAATGCAGAGGGCTTTGAAAAGTTTCGATTGCGCTCTGATTTTGGTGATGCGAATCGTTTGCCTTCGAAATGAACGGTAGGGTCCAAAGCGCTGACTACTAAACTAGTCAGTGATCCAAATGTAGTAATGAAAATGAATTTGTTAATGAAGCTCATCTTTAAGGTCGCTTTGCATTAGTAAATCGACTGCATCATGAGCAGGTAAGTTTTCAAAAAGCACCTTATAAATTGCTTCCGTGATAGGCATATAGATATCATGTTTTTTTGATAAACTGTAAACAATTTTGCACGTGGGAACGCCCTCACTTACCATTTTCATTTGATCTCGAGCCTCATCTAGGTTTAGGCCTTGGGCCAAGTAGCGTCCCATCCGATTATTCCTTGAATGCGGTGACATGCAGGTAACACTAAGATCTCCGACTCCAGCCATGCCCATAAATGTAGTGGGGTTGGCCCCAAACCTCTGACCATATCGTGCAATTTCTGCAATTCCTCTTGTAATTAACGCAGCAATAGCATTATCGCCCAAATTAAGTTGGTGACAAATTCCCGCTCCAATTGCGATTATATTTTTAAGAGCACCGCAGATTTCAACTCCAATCAAGTCAGGATTAGTATAGATTCTGAATCTGTGTGATGAACAGTATTCTTGGATTTGTTTTGAGATTTCAATGTTCTGTGAACTTACCGTACTTAATGCGGGTTTTCCGATAGCAATCTCATTAGCAATGTTAGGACCACTTAGTACAGCTATGTTTGCGAATCCAGGTAAAGTTTCTTGGATAATTTGAGAGACTCTCCTTCCCGTATTAAGTTCAATGCCCTTAGATAAGCATAGAACTTTATGTTTAGATGTAATTGATGTCTGTATTTTCTTTAAGAACTGTCGAGTTGAATTCACAGGAATTACGAGAATGATGAGCTCGAATTTCTCGAAATTTTCGTAGTCTGTTTTCACAGAAATGTTGTCTGGAAGTTTTACTCCCGGCAGAAAGATGCTATTCATCTTATTTTCTTGAATGTCAGTCGCCACTTTTTCCTCAAGAACCCAGAGTGTAACCTCTCTACCAGCTTCTGCGAGGATTTTTGCCATAGTTGTACCCCAGTTTCCAGATCCAACGACCAAGCTATTTTTTATCACTTTTTACTCCAATCCAGTCGATTCTCCTCACCACGAATTAATCTGCCAACATTGCTGCGGTGTTTGTATGTTATGAAAATAGCCAATACTGAACAAGCTTGCCAGAGTGCGGGTTTGGATGGATATAAAAAAGCGCATGCAATGGGTAATGATATCGATGCTAAAATTGATCCGAGTGATACGAATTTAGTCAGAATAACAATGCAAACAAAGGTGGCGAAGCTCGTTCCAAATGCTTCTGGTACTAAGGCTAGGAATGTTCCTGCGGAGGTAGCGACACCCTTACCACCCTTAAATCTTATAAAGGGCGAAAATGTATGTCCGAAGATTGACGAAACACCTACTGCCAATGACCACTCATAATTTAATTGAGTAGCATGATTAACTACTAGAACAGGAATGGCTCCCTTTAATGCATCGATCAGTAAAACAGTTAGACCAGCTTTTTTTCCAAGGACTCTTAATGCATTTGTGGCACCTACATTTTTACTGCCATGATCGAATAAATTGATTCCATAGACTACTCTCCCCATAATATATCCGGTTGGAAAGCTGCCTATGAGGTAACTAATAATTAACAGACTATATTGCCAGATACTGATATCGGTAATGAAACTACTCACGATTCTTGTGATCCTTTCTTGCCTTTAAAAATTAATCTTAGAGGGACTCCATCAAATTTATAAAATTCACGAATGCGATTTTCTAGATATCGGTAGTAGGAAAAGTGAACTAATTCTGAGTCATTTACTTGAAAAACAAAGGTACCTAACTTATTACGAAGTTGAGATACATAGTATATTTTTAGCTGTCTTCCCTTATAGCCAGGCGGGCGGTGAATTGTAACTGCTTCTTGCACCATGTGGTTTAGATGATTCGTGTTAACTTGAAGTGTCATTTTTTCGCTTAGCAGAAGCACAAGATCTTGCAGTCGAGGGATTCTAGAACCAGTCATTGCCGATACGTAGACTCGAGGACAGTGTCTAAAAAAATAGAGTTCCTCATCGAATTGATCTTCCAGTTCTCTGACTTTATCTTCTCGGTCCGCAACTAAATCCCATTTATTTACCACTAAAATGCAGGGCTTTTGCTCTTCTACAACTTTTCCAGCGATCCGTTTATCCTGCTGGGACAGAGGTCTAGTTGCGTCGAGCACAAAGATTGCCATATCGCAGTCCTCAATTACCTTTTCCGAGTATATTACAGATATTTTATCTATATGATCTTTAAGTTTATTGACTCGACGGATCCCGGCTGTATCTACCAGCATAAATTTTTTATCGCCAATATTGAAAGGAGCTTCTACAGGATCTCTGGTTGTTCCGGGTTTGTTGTCAACCATTACTCTGTCGGTACTCAGAAATCGGTTCAGCAGTGAGGACTTTCCAACATTTGGTTGACCGACAATTGCTAGTTTGATTACATCATCATGTTCTTCTTCCTTACTTGTAGGTTTTGATTCGAAAAATTCATGAATACCGGTCAATAAATCATCCATATTCAAGCCATGCAGACAAGAGAACCAGATAGGTTGGCCAAAACCAATTCCATAGAATTCCATGATTTGTTCTTGTTTTGTATAGTCATCGACTTTATTGGCAATTAATAGGGTGTCCTTCTGAAAGCGTCTCAAGAAATCAGCTACATATTCGTCCAGCGGATTTAGTCCTTCTCGTCCATCTACTAGAAATAGGAGCAAATCGGCTTCTTCAACGGCCACTTCCACCTGTAGACGAATTAATTTGTGAATTTTATTATTTTTCTCAACCAATTCGAGGCCACCAGTATCGACTAAATCATAATGGCGATCAAGCCACTCAAATGAGCCATAAATACGATCTCTAGTTGTTCCTGGGGTATCGATCGTAATGGCCTGTCTGTTCCCTATTAATCGATTAAAGAGAGAAGACTTACCAACATTAGGTCTTCCAACAATTGCTATTTTGCCTCGTTTCATGGCTTTATTCCTGGCGTAAATTAATAATTTGTTAATCAGTATTTACTGATTTTTAAGGTTTGATGCAAATTTTGATTGAAATCTTTGTTGTAGGCTCTTAAAAAATATTCTGCTGGACAGTAGGAATTTTCGAAAACAATCTCCAGAATAGGGTGCAAAAATATTTGTTCACTTCGACTTAATTTTTGCATTGCAGCTTGTCGATCAAGTCCCCTTGATGCTATTTCGAGTAGAGATTTGGCAATGTCTAACACCAAATATTTTTTGAGTGGTGTATTGAGCGCTTTTAGAGGTACTTTTGTTTGTAGGTCTAAGATGTCCTCAGGAGTGAACTCCCTCAAGAGATCTGCCGTTTCATCCAAAGCTTGCGAATCATTGAAAATACCCTTGTAAAATGCGGGAGCACACATCTGAAAGCGAGGTATTTGAGAATCAGTGGTACGAAACTCAAGATAATTTTTCACCCTGGTTTCGGTGAAGATTTGATTTATATGCAAATCAATAGCTTCGGTTAGATCTTTATCAGAATCAAAATTATCTGGATGAATTTCAAAAAAGTTTTTATCGTTGGCGTAGTAATAGGACGAATTACTCTCTCCAAATATAGCCGGTGTTTCTAACAGAACTTTGCTGAGTAACTCAATATTTAGGTCTTCACGAAAAAGTTCGGTTGGAATACCTGAACGCTTTGAATCTGTATCAGACCAAATTAATCCTCTGAGGCATAGATAGTCTGATTGTTTGCCTTTCCAAAAGGTAGAATTTGCAAATAAAGCTTGGGTAAAAGGAGCTAGCTTCAAACTTATGTATATTTTTCGAAATAATTCCTCCAGACTGCCGTAATCATTAGTTACTTGAGTGCTTGCGCTGCAGCGCATCATCCATTGTCCTAGTTTCCCTTTATTTTGAAAGTGGCGATCCATTATGTGATAGCGAGGTTTGGGCAGTAACTCTAAATCTATTGGTTGTTGAAATGGATGAACTCCAATGCCAAAGAGCGCAAAATTGTAGGGCTTATATTTTGTTTTAATAGAATTAATGTAAATATTCCAGTCTTCTTGTAATTCAAATAGGTTCTGGCGAGGTTTACTTGAGAATTCAATTTGTGAGGCTGGTTCTAGAGTCAGAGTCCCGATTTCGGATTTAATACTCAAAAGACGACCTTCTATTGACTGATTCCTATCCCATGAATTTGATTCGACGGATAGTTCAGTTAGCAAGGATTCAACGCCATGCTTTCCGCTAAATGGTAATGACTTTCCTTCATCGCTTAATGCAAACAGTTCGAATTCAACCCCTGTACGATGCTTCTGTTTAGATATACAATTTTCTAAAAAGTAGTTTTGGAGGCATAAAATGGCTTGGTTTTTTTCCATGATTACCGTGACTAGCTATCGAAGATTAAAAGCCTCCACTACAGCTTGGGTGCGATGCTTCCAAGTGTGATTTTCTTTAACCTTAGTTTGTCCATTAAGTGCAACGTCTATCCAAGAATCATTAGAAAGATAGTCGTTAATACTATCGCCCAACGATACAAGATTTTCAGTATTGTATAAAAAAGCATCGACTTTGTGTTCGAAAATTTGGGATTTTACTGGATTATGGTCTGTGATAACGGCTGCTCCGCACATTGAACCGTAAAGGAATCTTTCATGAAGTCCAACAGGGTGAAAAGGGCTGCTATCAAGTAAAACTTTTGAATTTTTCATGTGTTCTTGTGTTTTTTCGAAATTACATTGACCGAGATATTTGTGATTCTTAAACTTATGGGCCTCCCATCCTAAGCCACACAGATGAACCTGTTGTCCACTTTTGTCCATTGCTTCTAGTATTTCAAGTCTGGCCTTGTGGCGGAAATGTAAATTCAGATCTTTCACAATTTCCATGTAAACATTTGAAACATTGGTCTCGCCGACTAAATTTACTGCGAGGGAATGTTCCAGTATTCTTTCCTCTAAGCCATCAAGAGGATTTAATAAAGCTTCATTTTTAAGGTCATACAAAACTTTCGCTAGGTCGCCATATTTTTGTTCCCAATGATTGCCGTCTAGTAATTCCTGAGAGAAGCTTGCGGGGAAAAGAATCTCAATAGGCCGGTTTTTTTCCACAAAAGTAGCCTCGCTAGGACCCCCGTGTAAAAGCAAAAATGCCTGAGGACAGCCAATACCTTTCAAAAATTCTACATGAGTTTGATCAACGCAACTAACCGCCTGATTGCTTAAAGTTGTCAAACGATCAATGTGAAAAGCAGGGTGGTCAACTAGGATATGAAGCACAGGGATATTAGTCTTTTTAAAGAAAGATTCACCTTGGTAGTCAAGCGCTGAGCCAATTCCATTGAAGCAGATTGCGCAAGCTACTTGATCGAAATCGACGGATTCGAGTTTGTTAAGTTCGTTGGCTGCAAGATTAACTCTTATGGGATTAA